>DAOUAG010000001.1:0-6270 GCA_034433815.1 Dehalococcoidia bacterium
GTCATAGGCCTCTTTGATGAAAGGCTGTGGCGGCAACTGGCCAAAGGCCTTCTTGTACCGCTCGTCGAATGATGAGGCCTCCGTCGTCGGAAGGGAGCTGGGCGCTGTGCCCCTGGTCTTGTCGAACTTGTCCCAGCCGATGTCGTTCATCATATCGGCGGACTTGGTGCCGTCGACGAACAGGTAGTTCTTCACCACGCTTTGCTCCACAGCCTCCCGCAGGAAGACGCGGGCGCTTTCCGGATAGGCGATGGCCGCCAGCGCGTCGGCGCCCTTACACTTCTGGAGCTCGGTGCTGTAGGTCGCCTGCTGTGACTCGTGGGGGACCTCCGCCGTCACGGTGCCGCCCAACTTCTTGAAGGCGTCGGCGAAGGCATTGCTCAGGCCCTTGCCGTAGGCGCTGTTGATGTACATGGTGCAGACGCTCTTGAAGCCCGAGTCGTTCGCCAGGTTGGCCAGGACGATGCCCTGGGCGGCATCAGAGATGGTGGTGCGGAAGAGGAAGTCGTTATCCTTAGCATCGCTGATGGCGGGAGAGGTGGACGCCGGGGAGATCTGGACGATCTTGCTGGGTCCAGTCACCGACTCCGCCACCTGGAGGCTAACGCCACTAGCGAGGGCTCCAACTATGGCCTGGACCTTCTCTACGTCCACCAAGCGCTTGGCCTCGCTTACCCCCTGCTGCGGCGCCGTGCCGTCGTCGCCCCGCACCACTACGATGTTCTTGCCTAGGACGCCGCCCGCCGCGTTGATCTCGTCCGCGGCCATCTTGATGCCCGTAAATATGGGCTCTCCGAAGTCCGAAAGGTCGCCGGTGAAGGACATCAGGGCGCCGATCTTGAGGGCCTCGGCTGCTGGTGCGGTTGTGGCAGCGCCCCCTCCTGCCGTAGTCGCGGCTGGCGACGGCGTCTCTTCCTCCTCATCGCCGCCGCAGGCTGCCGCAATGACGGGTGCGACTAGGACGAGCGCCAAGAACGCCAGCCACTTGTATGGCCTAAACAAACCTTGCATAGCTGCCTCCTTTCGCAGTGGAAAACCTCCCAATGGGTCGCCAACTCGATGCCAAATGTAGTCTTCTCTTCAAGGAACGTCAAGCTAATTGCGGCCCTTTGTCATCCTTATGGGCCGCCGGAACGCCCTTGTGGTAACCTCACTGCCAGGATGCGCGATCTACGGATTTAGGAGGCGATGGAGAGTTGACTAGCACGGCACCCCTCAAGCTGGGCTGCCCAGCGGTGTTCAGCGATCGCTGGCAGGGCAAGCTAACGGCCTTCGAGGTCAGCGAGGACTGGGAGGTCCTCAACGTCACGGTCACCCGGATGCGCCTGGGCCGGCCGGCATCGGTCCGCCTGCCTTTTTCGGCCGCAACAGTCTGGTCCGAGGAGCGCATCGCTTTCAGTTGCAGCAGCGAACAGGCCTTCGGCCGCCAGATCCCGCCCGTGGCGGCTCCGGCCAGGCCCCTCTCGACGTCGACACCTGTGGCGCTTTCGGGGGCGTCTCTTTCGGGGGCTCTTGTGGACACCGGCCGGCGCACGGTAGCCGCCCTGCTTCTGCGCTTGGGTCACGAGGAACGCCGCCTAAGACCCCAGGACGCAGCCTTTGACGGCAAGCTCTTGAGGGTAGCCGTGCAGCCAGAAACCTTGGCCATATGGGTGAGCGATGAGGAGCTCGTGCGACGCGTGATGGCTGCCCTTAGCGACCGGCGAGTTCTTTCCCCGGAAGACCGGCGTACGCTATCCGTTGGAGCCAGCGACGGCGTCGTTCGCCTCGAGGGCAACGTCCCCACTCGGGAGGCTGCACGCCGGGCAGAGGCGGCGGCCGGTGCCGTGCCGGGCGTCCTCCAGGTGGATAACGGCATAGTGGACGACGCGTCCCTGGAGGTCGAGCTCGGCCGGGCCTTGGATGCCGCCGGACTACAAAGGGCTGCCCTGTTGACCGTCCGCTCTACCTGGGGCGAGGTGACCCTCTTGGGCTACGCCAGCAGCCCCGCAATAGTGGAGGAAGCGATACGGACTATCTCTGGCCACCGAGGGGTGAGATCCGTTAGCAGCCTCGTCCAGACGGGGCAGGCGCCGGAGGCGATGGCGGCCTAGGGTGGCCGCCGTGCTATCATAGCTTCGATAACCCTTGATCTTCGCCTTCTCTGATCTGCTCCAGATCGATGCTTTCGCCACGGCGGTCTTCGTGGGCGCTATCATCACCGCCCTAATCGCCGGCATCTCCTTTCACGAGTTCTCCCACGCCTATGTAGCCGACACCCTGGGCGACGGCTTGCCCCGGCGGATGGGCCGGGTCACGCTGAACCCGCTGGCCCACCTAGACCCGGCCGGCACCGTCCTCATGTTCATCGTGGGCTTCGGCTGGGGGAAGCCGGTGCCCGTCAACCCCTACGCGACGCGCAACCCGAAGGCCGCCCTGGCCACCGTCGCTGGCGCTGGGCCCATCTCCAACTTCGCCGTTGCCGCAGTGGCGGGCCTGCCCATCAAGCTGGATGCCGTGCCATGGATATCGCCCTTCAACCTCGGCAACTTCAGCGACCTGGCCTTCCGGGGCTGGAGCGCCAGCGAGTATCTCGGCCTGTATCTCAGCTCTATCGTCCTCTTCAGCATCATCCTGGGCGTCTTCAACCTCATCCCCATTGCGCCGCTGGACGGGTTCAAGGTGGCGGTTGGACTCTTGCCACGGGACCTCTCGGTCGCCTTCGCCCAGACGGAGCGCTGGGGCCCGGTGCTGCTCATCGCGCTGGTGGCCATGCCGTTCCTCACCGGCGGCCACTTCGGCATCCTCTTCGAAGTGATGCAGCCGCCCATCCGCTTGTTAGCCCGTCTCTTTGCAGGGGTGGATGGCAACGTCTTTGCTTAGGCGCATAGGATACCGCGGGCGCCAGTTCTTTGCCTCCCTAAGTCCTCGTCTCGATGACGGCCAGCGGGCGGAGGTCAGGCGGCTGTTGGGCGATGGGCTTATGCCCCTTTTTGAGTCCATGGCCCTCCGTGACCAGCAGCACTGTTACGGCGTCTACTGCAGGCTTCGAGAGCAGGGGTGCCGGGATGCAGACCTCCTGTCGGCGGCCCTTCTGCACGATGCGGGCAAGGGCAGCATGGCGGGAGACCCCGTGCGGCTATGGCACCGGGTAGCTTACGTCGTACTGTCCGCCGCTGCCCCCGCGCTCCTGCGCTGGCTCACCAAGGAGGGGCGGGGCGGGCTCGCCACCTTGCGCCATCACCCGGAAGCCGGCGCCCGGCTGGCGGAATCCCTCGGCGCTAGCCCGCGGGTGGTGGAGATCATCCTTCTGCACGAGGAGCCGCGCCCAGCGGACGACCCCCTGCGGCTTCTACAGTCCGCCGACGAGGGGCGCTAAGGACAGGGCGTCTATCGGCGCACAATGCGTCCTACTGGCGGCCAGGCTGTTTCAGCGTGCCGGCCGTCAAGGCGCGTATACTAGTCTTCGGAAGCGAGAGATGCCGAAAGAGAAGAACCGCATCACCATCATAGGCACCGGTCTCATGGGTGGCTCTCTAGGTCTTGCCATCAAGGCTGCCGGCCTCCAGGACGTGGAGATCGTGGGCCATGACCGCGAGAGGGGCAACGCCAACCGCGCCCAAAGCATCGGTGCCATCGATCTGGCGGAGCACAACCTGCCTCGGGCGGTGGCCGGCGCCGGAGTGATCATCATCGCCACGCCGGCCCTTGCCGTGCGGGAGGTGTTGGCTCAGATCGCGGGCGAGGTCGACGAAGGGGTTATCATCACCGATACCGCCAGCACCAAGGCCCAGATCATGAGGTGGGCAGAGGAGCTGCTGCCCGAGGGCGTTAGCTTCGTGGGCGGACACCCGATGGCTGGCAAGGAGACCCACGGAGTGGAGCACGCCGATGGGGAGATGTTCCGGGGCAGGGCCTACTGCATCTGCCCTTCGCTGTCGGCCTCGGAGAGCGCGGTGCGGACCGTTCTGGGCCTGGCCAAGGCCATCGGCGCCGAGCCTCTCTTCGTCGACCCAGAGGAGCATGATCAGTTAGCGGCGGCCGTCAGTCACATGCCGCTGATGATATCGGCGGCCATCTTCCACCTGCTGCGCTCCAGCCCTTCGTGGCCAGACATGGCGCCTATGGCTTCCTCCGGCTTCCGGGACATCACGCGGCTGGCTTCCGGCGATCCTACCATGAGCCACGATATATGGGTGACGAACCGGGAGGCCGTCATTCACTGGCTAGCCCGCTTGGAGGCGGAGCTGGGACGCTTCCGCAATCTGCTTCAGGACGCGGATGACAAGGCCCTGTTGGAGATCTTCACCCGTGTCCAAATGGAGCGCGACGAGTTCCTCGCCAAACCGCCGCGACGGCAGGCCCCTGCCCTCGACACGCGCCCAGAGGCCCAAAAGGCCCTCCTGGACATGATCGTCGGGGGTATGGTGGCGGAACGCATGCGCAAGATGCAGAAGCTAACCGAGGGGGAGAAAAAGCCGCAGGGACCAGAGACGGCTGCGGCATCCCGGAGGTCTACGCTCGCGCAGCGGGTTGCCGAGGGCATCCGCCGGGACCTGGAGCGGCTGGAGGAGAAGAGGGCCGCTAAAGAAAAGCAGGACGCTGGCCCCCACGGCACGACGGAAGACTAACTTCCATGCAGAAGGCGGTGGCCCCGGCTAAGAGGCTTCGCGGCACGATTGTCCCCCCGGGAGATAAGTCCATCTCGCACCGGGCTGCCATACTCAACTCCATAGCCCGGGGCGAAGCGACCATCGAGAACTTTCAGGGGGGCGCCGATTGCTTGGCGACCCTACGCTGCTTGCGGCAACTGGGGGTGGACTGGCGCTGGCGGGCGGCAGGCAGCCTTGTCTTGCGGGGCGCCGGGCGCCGGGGCCTGCAGGAGCCCGAGGCCGTGCTGGATTGCCGCAACTCTGGGACCACCATCCGCCTGCTAGCTGGCCTTCTGGCCGCCCAGCCCTTCTTCTCTGTCCTGACGGGCGATTCCTCCCTACGGAGGCGGCCCATGGACCGGGTAATCGAGCCGTTGCGGCGGATGGGCGCCCGCATCGACGGGCGGGATGGCGGCCGGCGGGCGCCCTTGGCCATCGCAGGTGGCCCTTTGGTCGGCTTTCGGTACGACATGCCGGTGGCCTCTGCCCAGGTCAAGTCCGCCCTGCTGCTAGCGGGCCTTTACGCCGAGGGAGAGACATCCGTGCGGGAGCCGGGCCCTTCCCGGGATCACACGGAACGAATGCTGGAGGCCATGGGCGCCCATATCCAACGTGGCCCGGATGACGAAATCGCAGTCCGGCAACTGGAGGGCGACCTGTCTCCCCTTTCGCTGCGGGTTCCAGGTGACATCTCGGCTGCAGCCCCGTGGCTAGTGCTGGGGGTGGCGCATCCGGACGCAGAGATCTCCATAGAGGATACCGGCGTCAACCCCACGAGAACGGGAGTGATAGATGCCTTGCGGATGATGGGCGCCGACATAACGATAGAAGAGCGCGGCGTCTGGGGCGCTGAGCCAGTGGCCCGTCTCGTGGCGCGCTCTTCCGCTTTGCGCGGAGCCACCATCTGCGGCGATCTGGTGCCACGGGCCATAGACGAGCTGCCGCTGCTGGCTCTGGCGGGATGTCTGGCAGAAGGTGAGACCGTGATCCGCGACGCCCGCGAGCTGCGGGTGAAGGAGTCGGACCGCGTGCGGACCACAGCCGAGGGTCTGCGGCGGCTGGGCGCCGAGGTGGAGGAGCTACCGGACGGCCTGCGCGTTTGGGGACCGCAGCGCCTGCGCGGCGGCACGGCCTCTTCCCACGGTGACCACAGGCTGGCGATGATGCTGGCGGTGGCGGCCTGCGTGGCCCAGGCGGAGGTCACCATTCGCAATTGCGAAGCTGTTGCGGTATCATATCCCATGTTCTGGCATGACCTAGAGTCCATAAGAACGTAAACAGCGCCCTTCCCCCTAGCGCAACATGACTAGTTTTAGAAGGAGGCACACATGGCGCAGCGTTCTGACGGTGGCACGGAGCTGGTACACGTCGGCTTCGGTAACTATCTAGCGGTGAACAAGGTGGTGGCGATCTGTGCGCCGACTTCGGCGCCCATTCAGCGCATGGTGCGCGAGGGTAAGAAAAAGGGCACCATCATCGACATCACCAGTGGCCGCCGGACGAAGGCCGCGGTCTTCACCGACGCCGGGAACATCGTTCTGGTGGCCATCACCCCGGAGGCCGTGGCCGGCCGTGTGGCCGCCGCTCGGGCCGGGCGGATGGCCCAAGCCCAAGCGGATTGACGGCCGGAGACGACGAG
>DAOUAG010000002.1:0-14268 GCA_034433815.1 Dehalococcoidia bacterium
TCCGGAAGCGGGTGATCAACGCTATCGAGGCGGCCATCGCCCGCAACCCAGGTGAGCGCATCGCCATCGTCTGTCACGGCGGCGTTATCAACGCCTACGCCGGCCACATCATCGGCTCCCGCTACGACATGTTCTTCCGCCCGGCTCACGCCTCCGTCAGTATCGTAGCGGCGGGCGGCGGGCGCCGGGTCGTGCGCCTCTTGAACGACACCCATCACCTAACCACTGCCGAAGGTGACTTCGCTACCTACTGATCGCTGTGATCGCTTCGTGACGTGGGGGCATTTGACCATTGTGCCGCACCGGCATAACATGACGCCGTAAGCTATGGCCCAGATTCCTAACCTCCGCATCCCTGGCCCAACGCCGGTGCCCCCGGACATCTTGGAGGCAGTGGCGAAGCCTATGGTTAACCACCGGGGCCGCGAGTTCGCTGCCCTTATCCAGCGTATTGCAGCTCGGCTCAAGGAGTTCTTTCTTACCAAGAACGACGTCCTCATCCTCAGCGCGTCGGGCACCGGCGGCATGGAATCGGCCGTAGTGAACACCTTGTCGCCCGGCGATAGGGTTCTGGCGATAAGCATCGGCGCCTTCGGCGAGCGGTTTGCTGCTATAGCCGAGACCTACGGCGCCGAGGTTACCATGCTGCCCTACGAATGGGGGCAGGCGGCCCGGCCAGAGGACGTCCGGCGCGCCCTCCAGGACGATCCGAAGATCAAGGCGGTGCTGGTCACCCATAACGAGACCTCCACCGGCGTCACCAACCCGCTCGAAGAGATCGCCCGCGTCGTACGGGAGTTCGATAAGTTGCTTCTGGTGGATGCCGTCAGCAGTCTGGGGGCCATACCTTTGGACATGGACGGCTGGGGGCTCGACGCTGTGGTAACGGGCTCTCAAAAGGGCTGGATGGTGCCCCCGGGCCTGGCCTTCGTAGCCCTGAGCGACCGCGGTTGGCAGGCCTACGAGAGCGCCAGGATGCCTCGCTTCTATTTCGACCTGGGCAAGCATCGGGACTCTTTGACCAAAGGCCAGACCCCGTGGACTCCCACGCTCTCGGTCTTCTTCGGCCTCGACATCGCGCTGGAGAGGATGAGCGTGGAGGGTTTGGAGCGCATCTTCGCCAGGCACGCCCGCTTGGCGCAGATGGTGCGGGATGGCGTAAAGCAGCTGGGCCTGAAACTCTTGTGCGAAGACGAGACCTACGCCTCTGACACCGTCACAGCGGTGAGGTGCCCGGATGGCATCGAAGTTAGCGCCTTGCGCAACCTGATGGAGGACGAGTTCGGCGTCGTCCTGGCGGGCGGCCAAGGGAAGCTCAGCGGCAAGATCTTTCGTATCGGCCACCTGGGTCTAGTAGAGGAAGACGACATACGCCACGCCCTGGAAGGGCTCGAGCAGGCTCTCAGCAGACTCGGCTACAGGCCCTCGGGCGTTCGTTGACGCCCTGCGGATGAGCCCTCGTATCCTGGTCAGCGATCCTATCGCCGATGATGGCGTCGAGATCCTTCGCCGCCATGGTGCACAGGTCGATATTCGTACCGGCCTCTCGCCCGATGAGTTGAGGGCGATCATCGGTGATTATGATGCCCTCATCGTGCGCAGCGAGACCAAGGTCACGAGAGAGATAATCGCTGCAGCCTCGAAGCTTCAGGTCATCGGCAGGGCAGGGGTCGGGGTCGACAACATCGATATCGACGCGGCGACGGAGAAGGGCATCGTGGTGGTCAACGCACCCACCGGCAACATCACCTCTGCTGCGGAGCACGCCATCGCTCTCATGCTGGCGCTGGCGCGCCACATTCCGGAGGCGCACGCAACTTTGCGCTCCGGCAAATGGGAGCGAAAACGGTTTATGGGCCTGGAGATACGTGGCAAGACCCTGGGCATCATCGGCTTGGGTCAGGTGGGCTCGGAGGTAGCCCGCCGCGCCAAGGGATTGGAGATGAGGGTCATCGCCTTCGACCCCTTCGTCCCGGAGGAACGGGCCCGGATGTTGGGTGTTGAGCTGGTTTCCAAGGAAACGCTGCTTCGGGAATCCGATTTCGTGACCATCCACACCACCCTCACCGAGGGCACGCGCAAACTGTTGGGAGAGGCTGAGCTGCGGGCCATGAAGCCGACAGCGCGCCTCATCAACACCGCCCGTGGTGGCATCGTGGACGAGGCGGCTTTGGAGAAGGCGCTCCGCGAGGGGTGGATCGCTGGGGCCGCCCTCGACGTGTTCGAGAAGGAGCCTGTAACCCAGCACCCCCTCTTCGAGCTGGGAAAGGTCGTGGTCACCCCCCACCTGGGCGCTTCTACAGCAGAGGCTCAAGAGCGAGTGGCCATCGATGTAGCCGAGCAGGTGATGGCGGTCCTCGACGGCCAGCCAGCCCGTTACGCCGTGAACGCCCCCCTGATCCCGCCGGAGACGTACAGCTATCTGGCCCCCTATGTGCCGGTTGCCTTCAAGGTTGCGTCCCTCGCGGTGCAACTACACGAAGGCCAGATGGGCGAGATCGAGATCTGTTACTGGGGCGAGATTGCCCAGCATGACCTGACGCCCCTGAAGGCAGCTGTGGTGGGCGGACTGCTGGCCCCCATCAGCGAAGAGCATGTCAATGTCGTGAACGTGGATATCATCACCCACCGCCGTGGCCTCCAGGTAACGGAGCTGCGCCGGCCGTCCCACGAGATTTACGCCAACCTGGTTACGGTCCGTCTAACGGGTAGAGGCAGCGAAACGAGGGTTTCAGGCACCGTAGCGCATGACGGTCCCCACATCGTCTCCATCGATGATTATTGGGTGGACATACCCCCGGGCGAGGGCTACCTTTTGCTTTGTGAAAACCGGGACCGCCCCGGAATGGTGGGCGCCGTCGGCACTCTTCTCGGCCAGTTTGACGTCAACATCAGCTTCATGAACGTCGGCCGCCACGAGAAACGGGGCATCGCCCTCATGGTGTTAACCCTGGACGAGCCCCTGACGCCGGAGCAACTGGAGCAGGTCCGCGAGATCCCGGATATCCTCGGAGTTAGGTTAGCCCGTTTGTAGGCTCGTGCTGCGGGCCCTGGCTGCGGCTGCCTCCATCTGTCGGAACATCTCTTCTGCCTCGGTGGGTGAGAGGCGGGCGTCCAGCAAGGGAAGGTACACCTCCTCTTCCTTCAGGAAGTGCAGGGCGACCAGGCCGTAAAGGCCGTAGAGGACGCGGCGCAACGCCTTAGCCCGCCCGGTGGTCAGCGCCCCAATGCCCACTTCGGCCCGGAGAGAGGCAAGCTCCTGCGCCAGGCGGCGTATCTCAGCGTGGTCGAGGCTCATGGTAGCTGTGGCCTCTTGCGCCCCCATCACGCGCTGCACCGCTGGGTAGAGGGCGCTCTCCTCCGCCTCGGCATGAGGAAGGAGATGCTGCTCCAGGAAGCCAAGACAGGCATCGATGCCCTTGAGGAGTTCGCCAGGCGCGGCCTCGCCCACCATATCCGCTGTCGCGCGCAACTCCTTTACGTGGGGCAAGAGCTCCTTGTGTTCCTCGCGCAGGGGGCCGGTGACGAGTGGTGCCATAAGCTCCTCCTTCCCGCTCGGCGCCTTCGCTGCCATTATAAGGCCCCGCGGAGTATCTCTGTGCCGGCTACTACTCCTCGAGCGGGTTGAAGACGAGGCCGGTCGGCACCTTGGGGTAGAAAAATGTGGACTTCTGAGGCATCCGCTCGCCCGAGTCGGCCAGATCCAGGATTCGGCCCACGGGCACGGGCCGCATGATCAGGGCGTAGCGGGCGCGACCATCACGTACCGATGCCACGGCCTCCTCGGCATCCTCGGTGAACCAAAGACGGGAGTAATCGGACATCTCCGCCGGTGATAGTGCCAGGCCATAGCGGAGGACGGCGTAGTTGGCGATGCTGTAGTCCAGGGCGCGCCACTGCGGAGAACACTCGGCCGGAAGGACGGCGTCTAGCTCCGGCCCCGTCCGTGCCGCCAGGAGGTAGAGCTCGCCATCGTCTGCTGTTGCCAACCCCAGTGCCGGGCCGGGGGTCGCGGCGAGACGGGACAGCAGTTCTGAAAGGGAAGAGCGCTGTTCGATCTGGAACAAGGGGCGGAGTCTCTCCATCGCCTCCGAAAGGGGGGCTCCGGAGGCCGTCACGCGGTGTATCGGGAGCACCAGAAGACCCGCGTCGTTGGCCCAGGAAAGGGCCGCCAAAGCAAAGTTCTCTGGTTCCTCGCCGGTCCAACCGTTGGCAGCCGCGCAAACCTCATCGCGGTAGGCCAGGGCCGTCTCGTAGCGGTGGTGACCATCGGCCACGTACAGGGTCTCTGGACCAAAGGCCTGGCGCAGCGGTTGTACGGCCGAACCATCGCTTATGATCCAGAGCGCGTGGTCCTGCCCGTCCGCCGTATTGAAGCGGGCGTCTGGCTTTCGGGACGCCGCCTGGTCAAGGAGCGGGCCGATCTCCCCGCGCCGGTCGCGGTAGACCAGGAAGACGGGGCTGGTGTTCAAGCGGATGGCCCTCAGTAGCTTCAGGCGGTCCTCTTTGGGGCCGCCGAAAGTGTGTTCGTGAGGGAGAACGCTGCGGCCCCAGGGCTCCAGTCGCAGGCGGGCAAAAAGGACGCGGCGGGCATAGCGCTGCTGGTTGTGAGCAAAGCCTTGCTCGTAGAGATAGAAGCAGGGGTCGCTATCTCGCAGCAGTATACCCTCGGAACGCCACTGGCGGAGCGCGGCAGAGGCTGCCCGATAGCGCTCATCCCCATCGCCGAGCGCCAGTTCGATGCGTACGGCGTTGTAAGGCGAACGCTGGTGCAGAGCCTGCTGTTGCTCCGGCGAGATGGTGTCGAAGGGTGGGCAGAGGAGATCTGGCAGACGAAGATTCGGAGCGTACCTGAGGGCGCGGAAAGGGAGAACGTCTGCCACGTGGCGAATGATAGCACCGCCCGTTTGCGAGTGGCCAGGCCTGTGTCTAGAATGGCCACCAGACTCCCATGCCGTACTATTGCGTCTTTTGCGAAATCATCGCTCATCGCGAACCTGCTGACATCCTGTATGAAGATGATGAGGTGATGGTGTTCCGCAATCGCTTGAAGTGGGTGCCTGTCATGCTCCTCGCCGTGCCCAAGAAGCACATGACCCAGGCAGATCTCTGGCGGGATATGGGCAGAGTAGGAGAGGTGGCCGTTCGTATGGGACAGGAGCACTGCCCCAACGGATTCCGTCTCCTCTCGAACTTCGGCTACGAAGCGATGCAGAGCCAGGAGCACGCCCACGTGCACATCCTGGGCGGTACGTTCCTAGGGGAGTACGTCTAACGGTGCCGCGCCAGCGCGCCTAAGACGTGGGCGCTTCCAGCACCCCAGCGCGGGCTAGCGCGTCCCGCTGGACATCAAACAGCTTGCGTATCCCTTCTTCCGCCATGTCCAGCAGGTCGTTCATGGCTTCGCGAGTAAAGGGGTGGCTCTCGCCTGTCCCCTGGACCTCGACCAGCTCGCCCTCTTCCGTCATCACGACGTTGAAGTCTACGGCTGCCCGGTAGTCCTCTTCGTAGTTCAGGTCCAGCAGGGGTGTCCCATCCACGATGCCCGCGCTGATGGCAGCGACGGCGCAGCGCAACGGATCGGCCTCCAGCTTGTTGGCCTCCCGCAGCTTGGCCATGGCCAGCGCCAGCGCCACGTACGCGCCGGTGATGGCGGCGGTGCGGGTGCCGCCGTCTGCCTTGATCACGTCGCAATCCACCGTGAGCGTCCGCTCTCCTAGGAGGTCCAGGCGGGTTACGGAGCGCAGCGAGCGGCCGATTAGCCTCTGTATCTCCGCCGTGCGCCCCGAGCGGCTGGCTTGTTCCCTGGGGGTTCTGGTGAGGGTGGAGCGGGGCAGCATGCCGTACTCCGCCGTGATCCAACCCGAGCCGGTGCCCTGGACGAAGCGGGGCACCCTGTCTTCCGCCGACACCGCGCAGAGAACGCTCGTTCCCCCCATCTCGATAAGGGCGGAACCTTCGGCGTGGGGGAGGTAGCCTGGGATGATTGTGACGGGCCGGATGTCGTGGGGCCGGCGGCCATCGGCGCGAATCATCGTATGAGAGTATAGCATCCCGTCGACGTTTCCCCGGCATACGCGCACCGGTCCTCCGGCATCCGCTGGAGGCGCACCCAGAGCTTGTGACCATCCGTCGATAGCGTTACGTCGCCGTTCAGGTCTGTTCGTAAGACCAGTTGCCCAGCCAGGCGATGAAGTACCTCCGGGGCTGGATGGCCAAACCGGTTGCCTGCCCCCACCGATACGACGCCCACCTCTGGTTGCACCCGCCGAAGAAAGGCAGCCGACGTCGATGTCCTGGAGCCGTGGTGTCCGACCTTGAGCACGTCGGCGCTCAGGTCCGTTCCTGCCCTAAGCAAACGCTGCTCTTCTTCGTCGCCCATGTCTCCCGTGAGCAGAAAGGACGTCTCTTGGTAGTCCAGCCTCATGACCAGTGAGCCCTCGTTAATGCTCTCGGGGGCCTGCCAGGGCCCGGGCGCCAGCACCGTCAGCACAGCTCCGTCTGCTAGCCGAATCTGTACCCCCCGCCGGGCCTCGATACGCTTTGCGCGAGACTTTTCGACGGTCTCCTCCCACACCCTGTAGAGCTGGGTGTCGGCAGAGGCGGATGTGGTCATCACCGCGCCTACCCTGTATCTGTCCATCACTGCCGGCAGGCCGCCGAGGTGGTCGGCTTGGGGATGTGTGAGGACGACGAGGTCGATGCGGCGGTCGTAGAAGGGTAAGCGCCTTCCGAGGGCGGCCTCGATGGCGCCAGCGCTGGGCCCGCCGTCCACTAGGATCCGATGCCTCGCCGCATCCTCGATGAGGATAGCTTCGCCCTCCCCCACGTCCAATACCGTAACCGACAGGTGGCCGCTCGACGGGGTTAGGGCGGCCAGCCAAACCAACGCGCCGGCCAAGAGCAGGGTTCCGCCGAACGCCAGGTTAAACGCATACGAGTGCCCGCCTGCCTTGGTTCTCGGCGCTCGAGGCGTGGGCGCTGGGAGGGGCAGCCGCTGGAGCAGCGCTGCGCCCGCGAGGGCTGTGCCGTACCAGAGCACCGCCGCGGGCGTGCCCCAGGAGCCCGGCGAGATCGACAAGGCTGGGATGCCGCCAAACCATTTTATGGCGGCAACGGTGTATGCGGCTGGGACCCAGGCCAGCCAGCCCAGAGGCCGGACGTCGAAGGGGGCGGCTAGGTCCGCCACCGCTGCCAAAGCCGAGGTTACGAAGACCGACACGAAGGCCGGTACTACCATCAGGTTGGCTAGCGGCGCCGTGAGGGAGACACGGTGGAAGGTCATCGCCGTGGCCGGGGCCGTGAAGACGACGGCTGCCAAGGTCACCGTCAAGGCATTGGCGAGCGACCAGAAAGCCACGTTGTGCCTCTGGCCGGAGAGGGAGGGAGCGACGTAGCGGATGAGCCGGTCGAGGGCGGGCGCCAGGACGATGAGGCCCAGCGTGGCTGACAGGCTGAGCTGGAACGAGACGTCGTGGGCGAGCTGCGGCTTCCAGGCTGTCATGATGGCTGCGGCTAGGGCCAGCGCGATGGCGGCCGTGTTCTGCCGCCCGGCCGCAATCGCCATGACGTATATCGCTCCCATTACGCCTGCTCGCAGAACGGAGGCCTGGGCTCCCACTAAGGCGCAGTACAGGGCGATGGCCCCCAGCGAAACCCAGGCAGCGGGCCGCCGGCCGATGAGCCAGGCGAGGCCAGCGATGACGAGGCCTGCCAGCAAAGCGACGTTTTGGCCGGAGACTGCCACGAGGTGCGACGTGCCTGTGCTGTCCATTGCATCCAGCAGGTCTTGCGGGAGCTTCGACCTGGCCCCGAGCACTGCCCCCGCCGCTAGAGAAGCCTCCGGCTCCGGCATCAATCGGGCGAGGGAGTCAGTCATCTTTTCCCGGATGTCGAATAAGGCTGCTCGTACAGGGTTTCCTTTGCCTTTCTGGAGCAGCTTCACCTTGGGGAAAGAGATCACAGATCCGATGCCGCGGTACAAGAGGTACTGCCGATAGTCAAAGTCTTCGAAGCTGGGCGGCGTTTCTAGCTCTCCTTGCACCTCCAGAAGATCGCCGTACTCGTATTGGGGGAAGAGAGGCGCATACATCAGCACGCCGCCGGAATCGGGACGCCAGCGCCCCCGCTCGAACACCTGGCGCACCTCCAGACGGTAGGTGCTGAACGTCTCGCGGTCCTGCGGGGAGCCATCGACGACGGCCCGAAACTGAACTGCGAGGCCATCGTTAAACCGGGCGATGGCCGGCAGGCTGGGGCGTGTCGCCTCGTAGCGCTGGGCGGCCCCGAATATCAGCAGGGTGCCCGCCAGCGTCAGCGCGACGGTTGCAAGGCGCGGGCGGAGGGCGAAGACGGCGGCGCCAAATAGCCCCGACGCTGCTAGGGGAGCGGCCGGACTGGCGCCCGTGTAGGCAGCGGCCGCGATGCCGAGAAGCCAGGCCAGGGCGAGAAGAGCCAGCGCCATGGCCGTTACGGACCGGTGGTTATGAGGTCAGCTATGTCCTTTAGTACGGATTCCGGCACCAGCTTGCGGGTGACCAACTCGTCCACCGAGGCGAAAAAGCCGTCCTCGGTACGCGAGCGCACGATGTTGGCCGCCCGCGTCGGGCCGATGCCGGGAAGCGTCTCCAGTTCCGCGGCCGATGCAGTGTTGATGTTGATGCGAGGGTTTTGGGTGGCGCCCGCCACGGCGACGCCGCCCAGGAGCGGGACGACGATCTGGTCCTCGTCTTGGACGCGCCGCGCGAGATTGATGGCGTTCAGGTCTGCCTCGGCCGTCGCGCCGCCGGCGGCCTGGACCGCATCGATCCAGCGTGAGCCTTCGGGCAGGGCGTACACCCCGGGGTTGCGCACAGCGCCCGTGACGTAAACCCGGATGTCCCCTGGCACACCGGTCTGTCCGGTGACCACCTGGATCGGTGCCGGACGGTCCACCTGCTGGCTGATGAGGTAGGCGGTGCCGCTAAGCAAGGGTACCGCCAACAACGCCACGATAAGCCAGCGGTAGCGTTCAAGCTGCTCGGCCAAGGCCCATCCTCTCGAAACGTTAAGGGTGTTTGGACTATAGCCAGGAGGCTGCAGAGCGTCAAGCCGCACGTCAGGCAATGATATACTCGAGTTGCCGTGGGAGGAGGTGTGGCGCTTGCTTACCCGTAACCTGATCTCTATAAGTGACCTGACGTCTGAAGAATTAGAGGATATCATCCGTCTGGCCCAGGAGTTGAAGGGTTCCGGCGCCGCACGGCAGCCATCCCTCACAGGCAAGACTCTAGCTCTGCTCTTCGAGAAACCTTCCCTGCGTACCCGCGTTTCCTTTCATGTAGCGATGCGACAACTGGGGGGCGATTGCATCTACCTTTCGCCGGCGGAGGTCGGCCTGGGGCAGCGGGAGAGCGTCGCCGATGTGGCCCGGACCCTCAGCCGCTACGTCGATTGCATCGCCGCGCGTACCTTCAGCATGAGTACCGTGGAAGAGCTGGCCCGGTACGCGGGAGTGCCTGTCATCAATGCCCTGAGCGATCGGGAGCATCCCTGCCAGGCCCTGGCAGACTTGCTGACGATCCAAGAGAAGAAGGGCGGACTTAAGGGCGTCTCCATCGCCTTCATTGGCGATGGTAACAACGTCGCTGTTTCCCTAGCGCTGGGGGCAGCCATGGTGGGAGCGCGGTTCATTATCGCCTCGCCCCCGGGCTATGAGTTGCCGGGTGACATACTGGCGCGCGCAGACGCCTTCGCCCGCCAATCCGGTGGGAGCGTGCAGCAGGTGCGAGAACCGGCCGAGGCGGCCCGCGATGCGGACGTAGTGTATACGGACGTTTGGGCCAGCATGGGGCAGGAGCACGAGGCAGATGTCCGCAGGCAGGCGTTTTCGGGCTACCAGGTGGACGCCAGGCTGATGGCCCTGGCCGCGCCCGGGGCCATCTTCATGCACGACCTCCCGGCTCACCGGGGTGAGGAGGTCACCGACGATGTCATCGATGGCCCGCAGTCGGTAGTGTTCGATCAGGCGGAGAACCGTATGCACGCCCAAAAGGCGCTGCTCGCCCGGCTGCTGGGCGCCGAGGTGTGAGCGATATGGGGATCTGGGACAATATAGAGGCGGCCCTGCGCGATCTTGATGCCGCCAGTGTCGTCGACATCCTCACCATCGCCGTCATCATCTACCTCGTTCTCCTTCTCCTCAAGGGCACGACGGCCATGTCCCTCATCCGTGGCATCGTCATCATAGTGGTCGCCGGCGTCGTCCTGACTCAGGTGTTGGAGCTGACAGTCCTCGACTGGCTCCTCCGCAACTCCTTCCCGGCCCTTCTGGTGGCCATCCCCATCATCTTTCAGCAGGAGATCCGGCGATTCCTGGAGCGCTTGGGCCGGAGCGGACGCTGGCCATGGCCGGGGCGCGCCCTGTATGAAGGCGTGGTAGACATGGTGACGGAGGCCGCTTTACAGATGGCCGAAAGGCGCCACGGCGCCATCATCGTTATCGAGCGCGAAACCGGGCTGGAAGAGCTTATCGACACCGGCATAAAGCTGGATGCAGCCATCTCTACCCAGTTACTGAAGAGCATCTTCTATCCCAACTCTGCCCTTCACGATGGCGCGGCAATAATCCGCGAGAACCGCGTCGTGGCCGCCAGCTGCACCCTGCCACTGTCCGAGCGGATCGATGCCGAGTTCCACGGTACGCGGCACCGCGCTGCCCTCGGCGTCAGCGAGAGGACCGATGCCGTCGCCGTGGTCGTATCGGAAGAGACGGGAGCTATTTCGGTCGCCGCTAACGGCCGCATCATCAGCAACCTCGATGGCCCGCGCCTGCGCGCCATCCTGCGCAGCCTGCTCCTGCCGTCGGCTGAGATGGAACGTCCGGGCGGCCGCCGCTTGCCGAGGCTGAGCCGCTAGCTGGGGGGCGGCGATGGTTTTCTTTCGGAACCTGCTGCGGGAAACCGGCCAGTTTCTGGCTCCGATTGTTCTGCCCCTGATCAGATCGGTCCGGCAGAACAGCGGGTTGGCAGTGCTTTCCGTCGTCCTCGCCTTCGGTCTTTGGATCGTGGTCACCAATTCCCAAAGCACCGTCCGGACTCGGGTTCTGCCTGTCGACATCCCCGTCTTGGCCGTCGATCTTCCCTCTGATCTGGCCCTGGCCGAGAGCCCGGCGCCGGTACGCGTGCGCATCCGTGTCGAGGACAGCGTGTTCGAGACCCTTACGGCAGCAGATTTCGAGGCAACGGTGGATCTGGAGGGGCTCGCGGTTGGCGACTACGAGTTACCGGTCAAGGTGCGTGCATTGACGAACCGGGGCGGTCTGCGCATAGAGGACGTGCTGCCTTCCAGGATAGAGGTGAAGCTGGTGGAGTTGGCTGGGAAGTCGGTACCGGTGAACATCGAGGTGCGGGGCGAGCCGCCGGCAGACTTCACTATGGGTGCGCCGGTGGCGAAGGATGCCGTGGCCAACGTCTTGGGCCCGGCGGCCAAGGTCAGCCGGGTCACGCAGGTAGTGGCCTCTATCGATGTCAGTGGGCGCACTGAGAGCGTGGACCAGGCGGTGCGGCTGCAACCGAGAGATCAGAACGGAGTACTGGTTAGTGATGTCACCGTTGAGCCGTCCTTTACCCAGATCAAGTTGGAGATAAAGCAGGCGGTCTACCGCAGGGCGTTGGTGGTCAGTCCCCAGGTTTCAGGGACCCCGGCTGTCGGCTATAACTTGGTTGGCGTCAGCGCGGCGCCCCCGGTGGTGACGGTAACCGGCCCGCGTTCTTTCATCGAACAGGCTACTACTATCCGGACCCAGCCCGTCGATGTCAGCGGAGCCAAGAGCGATGTCGTTCGCAGCGTCTCTCTGGATGTGCCGTCCGGTGTCGAGGTCCTGGGCGGAGTGAACGTGACGATCACCGTGAACATAGCGGAGGCCTATGGGGAGATCACCATGGCCGTGCCCCTATCGGCCAGCGGACTGTCCAACGGTGTGAGCCTGAGCGAGCCGCTACCATCGGTGGTCGTGGTCCTTTACGGGCCGCTGCCGAAGTTGCTGGAGCTGGCGCCCGAGGACGTAGTGGCCTCCGTTGATCTCAAGGACCAGGGCCCGGGCGTTCACAAGGTGAAGATCAAGGTCACAGCCCCTGCCGGTGTCGAGGTTCGCTCGATGGCGCCGGAGGAGGTGGAGATCTCCCTCCAGAGGAGGCCGCAGTGATGGGGGCTGTGGTAGAGGCAGAAGCCACTGGCTCCAGCGTGGCCAAGCCGGTGGTGGCCATCGTGGGTCGCCCGAACGTAGGGAAATCGACCCTTTTCAATCGCCTGGTAGGGGGGCGCCGTGCCATCGTCGAGGACATTCCCGGGACTACCCGCGATCGCCTCTACGGTGAGGCTGAGTGGCGCGAGAGGGTCTTTACAGTCGTGGACACTGGAGGGCTCGACCCTCGGGCCGAGGAGGGCTATTCAGCCCTCATCCGGGAGCAGGTGGCCATCGCTGTGGCCGAGGCGGATATCATCCTGTTCGTAGTCGACGCCAACGCTGGGCTCACCCCTGCTGACCAGGAGATCGCCGATATGCTGCGGCGCGTAGCGAAGCCCGTTATCCTGGTCGCCAACAAGGCCGATAACGAACGCCGTCGTGAGGCTGCGGTGGAATTCTTCGCACTGGGGCTGGGCGACCCCATGCCCATCAGCGCCTACCACGGGCAAGGGATACGGGAGCTTCTGGAGGCCGTGCGGCCGCTTCTGCCGCCCGCCGCCGCCGAGGCCCCGCCAGAGGTGTTGCGCTTGGCCATCGTTGGGCGGCCCAACGTGGGGAAGTCGGCGCTGGTGAACGCCATCCTGGGTCAGGAAAGGGTGATGGTGAGCCCCGAGGCGGGTACGACCCGGGACGCCGTCGACACGCCGTTCACCTATCGGGGCCGGCACCTTGTGCTCATCGATACCGCGGGCATCAGACGGCCCGGCCGCGTGGAGCGGGGTGTCGAAAAGTACAGCGTCATGAGGGCCCGCGAGGCCATCGACCGCTGCGACGTCGCCATCGTAGTAGTGGACGCCAGTCAGAGCCTGGCTGCACAGGACCTCCACATAGCGGGCTACGTCGTGGACGCCTACAAAGGGATGGTCGTAGCGGTCAACAAATGGGATCTCCAGGAGGATTCGGATGAGAACCGCGAGGCGTTTGCCAGCCGTGTGCTCGGCCGCTTGCGCTTCGCGCCTTGGGCGCCTTTGGCCTTCGTCTCTGCCAAGACTGGCCTCAACATAGAGGGACTCTTAGACTTGGCCGTAGAGGCCGGTGACATGCGTTCCGTGCGCATCCCCACTTCGGAGGTCAACGCCGCGGTGCGCGAGGCGGTGGCTGCGCATCCTCCTTCGTCCAAGGGGCGGCGCGTGCCGCGCATAAAGTACGTCACCCAGGCTGGGGTGAGGCCGCCCACGTTCGTGTTCTTCACCAACGACGCCAGCCTGATCCATTTTTCGTACCGGCGGTACCTGGAGAACGCCCTCCGGCGCCGGTTCGGGTTCGAGGGGACGGCCATCAGGCTAGAGTTCAGGAGCAGGGGTGAATGAACCTCATTGAACTTGCTGGGGTTGTCATTGTCTCGTATCTCATCGGTGCCGTGCCCATGGGGTACATCGCTGGGCGCGTGTTGCGGAATATCGACATAAGGGACTATGGCAGCGGGGTCATTGGCGCCACGAACGTCCTGCGGGTGCTGGGCAAAGAGGCCTTTGTCGCTGTGCTGGTGGCCGATGCTCTAAAGGGCTACGTGCCGGTGCTCACGGTCTGGTATCTATTTCACAGCCATGACCTTCAGGTGGCCTCCGGGATCGCCGCCGTCCTCGGTCACGATTACCCTGTGTACATCGGCTTTCGTGGGGGCCGCGGGGTGGCCACCTCCTTCGGGGTCTATGCGGCCCTAGCTATGCCTCTCTTCGTTGCCTTGGTTGCCCTCGGCTTATTCATCGCCCTTACCCTTCGCTATATGTCCGTCATGTCCATGGTTACGGTTCCTCTGGGTGCCCTCATCTTGCTTCTCTTGGCCGTCTTCCACGTTGACGATGACTTCACCTATACGAAGACCATCTTCGGGGCCTTCGCTACCTTTTTCGTCTTCCTAACCCACATACCGAACATCAAACGCCTCATCCGCGGCACGGAGCCAAAGATCGGGCAGGGCGGCGAAAGGCGAGCCGCCGGGCGCCATCCCCGGGCCGCTTGACTGTCGCCTGCTCCGGTTGAGGAAAGTCCATGGGGTGCCCCTTCCGGTATAAAATAGACGCGAGGGGATAGGATTGGAT
>DAOUAG010000003.1:0-8793 GCA_034433815.1 Dehalococcoidia bacterium
TTGTCGCCCCGCGGTCCCGCGATTACGCGGCCGCTTTCTGGGTCAAGGACCTCGCCGAAGCAGTTGACGGCTACCAGGGCGGCGACGATGATGCCGGAGGACGTTCGCTCTACTGCCGTGCCGATGCCTCCTTTAAGGCACCGCCCTGGGCCGAGGGCCTTGCCCACCGTTGCGCCAGCCCCGGCTCCCACGCTGCCTTCCTCGAGGGCCTGTTGTGTGGCCGCCTGGCAGGCCGCGTACCCCTCGTCGGGCCCCGGCCGCACGTCGGCCCGGCCGATGCCGAGGTCGAAGAGCACTGCGGCTGGCACGATGGGCACCACGCCGGCCGAGGTGGGAAAGCCAGCGCCTCGCTCCTCCAGCCATCCCACAACGCCAGCCGCCGCGCCCAGGCCAAAGGCGCTGCCGCCGGTGAGCAGGACGGCGTGCACGCGCTCCACGAGGTTCGCAGGCCGCAGTAAGTCCGTCTCGCGCGTGCCGGGGGCGCCGCCCCGGACATCGGCGGAGGCAACGGCGCCTTCGGGGCAGAGCACTACAGTGCAGCCTGTCGCTGCCTCGCGGCTGGTCCAGTGTCCCGCTAAGAGGCCGGCGACAGCGTTAATGCCATCAGGAGTCGAGTCCCCCATGCATCCGTCCTGGCCTGACAAACGTCTCTCATGTAGGATACGAGTGAATCGTGGGTCGTCAGCCGATATGATAGTAGAAGCTTTGACATGTCCGAAACCGTAGGCCGATTGTCTAGCGGCAAGGCAAAGCCGGGCGCGCGCCGCTGGCGGCTGCCTCTCGTCGGCAGGTTCATCGCGCTCTGGTCGGAGAGCAGTCCCGCCAGGCGCGGGCTCATGGCCGGCGGTGCAGCCAGCTTCCTGGCCGGCGTTGTGCTGTTGGCCGTGGGCGTGACCAGCATGGGCGGTGGCGGGAGCGCCCCACCGAAAGGCCCGCCCGTGGTAGATCTCGGCGTCGATTCCTCCTTTCTGCGCACGACACCCCAGCCGACCAACACTCCCGCACCCACGGGGCCGACGCCCACTCCTGCGCCGCCGCTGGGCGATTCGCCTTATCAGATGATCATCGAGAAGATCGGTGTCCAGGCTCCTGTCGATACCTACGGCCTGGATGACAACGCCATCCCGGAGGTTCCGACTGGGGACGATGCTGCGAGGGTCGTCGCCTGGTACAACTTCTCTGCCAAGCCAGGGACCGGCAGCAACGCGGTCTTCGCTGGCCATGTCACCTGGTTCGGGCCAGCGGTCTTCTACAATCTGACCGCTTTGGCTCCCGGCGACGTCATCAAGTTGAGGAACGACCAGGGTACGGAGCTGACCTACACGGTTACCTCCGTGTTCTCGGTGGACCCCAACGACCCCGACTCTCTGAAAGTGATGCACGGCACGGACAAGGATGTTATCACCATCATCACCTGTGACGGCGCCTTCACCGATACGGACGACCCCGTCTTCGGCGGCGAGTACTCCAGCCGCCTGGTGGTGCGAGCAGAGCTGGCCAACGTGAGCGTGGCCGGCGCCTCGCAGCCGCCCTCGGCCGGCGGATAATCCCCCCGTCCGCGGTTACGTCTAGCCCGCTGGCGCGTTACTACTTTAGGGACTATCGGGGAAGGCCAGGCTCTCGGCGGAGCCGGGCATCTCCTTCGGCCCCATCCGCACCATGCAGAACAGCGTAAGGCGTATTTATCTGGCCCTGGGCCTGATCTGCGTTCTCACGGGCTCCGTTTTCGTGGGCATCGCAGTCTACGGCATAGCTCAAGGGGGGCCGCCTCGCCAGTGGGTCTACGTTCGGCCCTTGTCGCCGACACCCGAGCCAGTGGTGGCCGGCGCTGCCCAGACTCCGGCGCCTCCGCCGCTGGGAGACCGCCCCTACCGCTTGGTCATCGAAAAGATCGGCGTGGACGCACCCGTCGCCACTTTTGGATTGGACGAGAACGCCGTCCCGGAGGTGCCCTACGAGGGCGGCGTCGTGGCCTGGTACGACTTCACGGCGCCCCCCGGCACGGGCGGTAACGCCGTCTTCGCCGGCCACTACACCTGGTATGGGGATGCAGTCTTCCGGCACCTCGACAGCCTCGAGCCTGGCGATACCGTTCTTCTGCGGGGCGAGAATGGCGCCCAACTGACGTACGAAGTGATCTCCAACGACTCTCTGGACCCAGCGAACCCTGATGCCCGTAGCGTCTACGCGCCGACCGAAGAGGATACCGTTACTCTCATCACTTGCGACGGCACGTTCACCCGGGATGGGCGGCCCATCACCGGGGGAGACTACGACAAGCGCCGGGTGGTCCGGGCGCGCTTGGTGGGGGCCGTTCTCGCCGAGGTGCGGGAAGGCGAAGAGGGTGGATAGCCGCTAACAGAGGCGGATTTACCGAACCTTAACCGTCCGGCGTGGCCCCGGGCCGCCAATGCCGTTTGGAGGCCCCTATAATCTTTGTAAGGGGAGGTTGTTGGGGCCGTCTATGGTATCACACCGTCTACGGCGGAGTCTGGCCAAGGCCGCCGGCGTTGCGCTCCTTCTTGCTGGTATGGTGCTCCTTGGCCTTGGCTCGTATTCGTACTTGGCTCCCCAGGAGTCGGTCGCGCCGCCCAAGGGGCATCCGGTGTACCGGCCGGATCCGGGCGGTGTGTTCGATCGTCCCTTACTCGCGGTGTCTGTCCTCGCCGCCAGCGCGACCCCAGCGCCTATCGCGGCGCCTTCGGCGACGGAGCCACCCCTGGGAGGCTCCGCCTATCGCATGGTGATCGACAGCATCGGCGTGGATGCTGGCGTCTTCCCCTACGGGCTCGACGAAAACCGGGTGCCTCAGGTACCCCTAAACCCGTGGGACGTGGCCTGGTACGATTTCTCGGCCCAGCCGGGCACCGGAGGCAACGCGGTCTTCGCTGGACACGTGACGTGGAATGGCCGGGCGGTGTTTTTCGATCTGGGCAAGCTGGCCCCCGGGGACACCGTGCGCCTGGTAGCCGAAAACGGCGCCGAGCTTGTCTACACGGTGACGTCCACCTACATCGTTGACCCGAACGACCGGGACGCCCTGGCTGTAATGGGGCCTGCGGAGGGCGACCTCATCACCATCGTCACCTGCGCCGGGAGTTTCTTCCGCACGGGCGATCCCGTCTTCGGGGGCGACTACACCAACCGCCTCATCGTCCGCGGCGTCTTGACGACGGTGAAGGCGGCTCCATCGGATGCCAGAACGGCCGGCTAGCCCGCAGCGCGGGTTACCAGTCGTAGTGTTCGCGCTGTAGGGCGACCGACATGCCCATGCCTGCGCCCATGCAAAGGGTGACCAGCCCCCACTCGGCATCCCGGCGGTTCATCTCGTAGGCGATGGTGCCCAGCAGGCGCACGCCCGTGGCGCCCAGGGGATGGCCGATGGCGATGGCGCCTCCGTTGGGGTTTACCTTCTCCCAGTCCCAGTTGAGCTCGCGACCGACGGCCAAGACCTGGCAGGCAAAAGCCTCATTGATCTCGATAATGTCGAAATCCTTGAGGCTCATGCCGGTGCGCTTCAGGAGCTTCTGGGTCGCGGGCGCTGGCCCAATTCCCATGATGGTCGGATCGACCCCCACGGTTGCGGCGTGCTTGATGGTTGCCAAGGGCTTGAGCCCCTTCCTTCGGGCCGTCTCCTTGTCCATGATCAGCGCCATGGTGGCGCCATCGGTGCGGGGGCAGGCGTTGCCTGCCGTCACCAGGCCATCCGGGCGGTACGACGGTTTCAGACTGGCCAGCTTCTCTAGGCTGGTGTCCTCTCGCGGGTTCTGGTCGGTGTCCACCGTCACGCTGGAGCCGTCGGAGTATTCGATGGTGATGGGCAGTATTTCGTTGGCGAACAGGCCCTCTTTCTGAGCGCGGACGGCCTTGCGGTGGCTCTCGAGGGCGAACTGGTCGGCATCCTCCCGGGAGATGCCGCGCTCGCGGGCCAGCTTTTCGGCTGTGGCGCCCATGTCCATGATCCACGGCTCTGTGACCTGGTACCAGCGCTTGGTCCACTTGGGGGTCTTGTCCCCTGGCCAATTGGCGGGCAGCATCTCCCGCCCCATCACTTCCGCCGTCTGGATCTGGCTAAGGTTCCGCTCATCCCCGGGCGGAATCGGTTGCACCCGGTCCATCGTTTCCACGCCGCCCGCCAACACGATGTCTGACATGCCCGCCATGATGGCGAAGGCCCCCTGGACGCCGGCCTGTAGGGAAGAACCGCACTGCTTGTTCATGTCAGTGGCGGAGATGCTGAAGGGCAGGCCGGCCTCGAACACGTAGTGCCGCGAGCGGGTCAGCATTCCAGCTATGCCCACTGAGCCGAAGAGAATCTCGTCTACCTCCTCGGGCGCGATCCTGTTGCGCTCCAGGATCGCCTTAAGCAGAGGCACCACTAGCTCGACGTGGGTGATATCGCGGAATACGCCGCGCTGCCCAGCCTTCCCGAAGGGCGTGCGTATCATGTCGATGAGAACGGCTTCCCGCATGATGACCTCCTTGTGTTACGACGGGCGTCAGATGCGCCAGGGCAAGCACGCGCTAGGATAACACACGGGGGTCACAGGGGCCACCGCCGGCGCGGACGGGCTGGTCTTCACTGATCATGAATGGTTCACCGGATCTTAACCCTTGCGGCCCTCGCTTTCACTGCGCTGTTAACCCGGTTGATGGACAATGGCTAGTAAGGGCTGCCGAGACACGGAGGACCACCAGGTGACGAGTCCAAAGGAAGAACAGGCTCCCAGGGAGGGGGACCAGCCCTGTGACGGGCCGCAAGAGGAGGGGACGTTGGCCGCTGAGGTGGCCAAGGTGCTCCAGGTCCGGCGCTGGCGCGAGCGTGAGGGCCCGTTCCGGGGGTTCGATTCACCGCCGGGCCGTTTCTAACGCCCGCGCTGGCGCGGGCGGTGGTGCCGCCGAAGCGCTGGCGTCCCAGGCTTGCCCTGGGGCGTCGTGCTTGCCGCGGCGAACGGACCGGCGTCCAGATCCTTGGTGGCCCTTGACAGCCTGCGCCTATCTGGTACTATAACCTTGCCACCGATCCCTTAAAGGGACGGTGAGCCGAAAGCCATAGCCAAGCCATCCCGCTTGGACCCCGGTGGGCCGAGACGGTACATACGGATGCAGAAAGCTCCATCGTGCCCTTTCGGTCGCCCGGAAGGGCTTTTTGGTTTGCGGGGTGGGTTGCCTGGGGTTCATCGGCCAGGAGGAAAGATGCCATGACAAGGGCCATGCTCAAGAGCAAGATCCACCGGGCCACGGTGACGGGAGCCAACGTTGATTACGAGGGGTCCATCACCCTCGATCCGGTGCTCATGGAGGCCGCAGACATTCTGCCCTACGAGCAAGTGCATGTCCTGGACGTCAACAACGGTAGCCGCCTGGTGACCTACGCCATCGAGGGTCGCCGCGGCTCAGGTGAGGTGATCATTAACGGCGCGGCGGCCCGCCTCGTGAGCGAGGGCGATCTCGTGATCATCATTACCTACCGGGACGTTCCTGAGGCTGAAGTCCGGCGCCATCGTCCCACCCTCGTTTACGTCGATCCCCAGAACCGTATCGTGCGCACTGCTAGCGAGGTCGCGGCCTGAAACGGGGAGGTGAGCCGTGGTGGATAAGAGAGTTTCTATAACTGACCTGAAGGCGATGAAGAAGCGTGGCGAGAAGATCGTCATGCTTACCGCCTACGATTACCCCTCGGCCAGGCTGGTGGACGAGGCCGGCGTGCCCATCATCCTAGTTGGCGACAGCCTCGGCATGGTCGTCCTTGGCTACGACTCCACCATCCCGGTGACCATGGATGAGATGCTGCATCACGTAAAGGCGGTGGTGCGCGGGGCGAAAAGGGCCCACGTGGTGGCCGATATGCCCTTCATGAGTTATCAGGCTAGCCCCCAGGAGGCCCTGCACAACGCTGGCCGCATGTTGAAGGAGGGCGGCGCCCAGTCCGTCAAGCTGGAGGGCGGTGCCCGTATCGCTGACACGGTGCGCCTGTTGGTAGAATCAGGCATCCCTGTGATGGGCCACCTGGGCCTCACTCCCCAATCCGTCAACCAGTTCGGCGGCTACAAAGTGCAAGGCAAGACGCCCGCTGCTGCGGTCAAGCTTCTGAACGATGCCCTGGCTCTGCAAGAGGCGGGGGCCTACGCCATCGTTCTGGAGACGGTGCCTGTGCAGGTGGCCCGGGCCATCACCCAAAGGCTCAGCATACCCACCATCGGCATCGGCGCCGGGCCTGACTGCGATGGCCAGGTGCAGGTGTTCCACGACCTGCTGGGCCTCTTCGCGGACTTCACCCCCAAGCATGCGCGCCGCTACGCCGAGGTGGGTAGCGCCATAGTCCAGGCGGTTCGAGAATACGCAGCCGATGTCCGGGATGGCCGTTTCCCCACCGAGCGGGAAAGTTTCATTGCCGATGAGTCCCTTTTTGCGGAGGTCGTCCAGATGTCCTAGCGCCTTACGGCGCAGCGAGACCAGATATCCTCTCCCCCCTCGCGACGTATCCTGCCGCCGGCAGGATACAGCACCCCTCGGCATCGCCCCGCTCCCCCCTCGCGGGGCGATGCGTTTTTCCCGCCAGCGCTGGCGCTCGGGCCGGTATACTGAAGCCGGATCATGAAGGTCGTGACATCTGTCGCCGCCATGGAGGCCGAGCGGGACGCCATGACCGGCACCGTCGGCTTCGTGCCCACCATGGGCTATCTACACGAGGGGCATCTATCGCTGGTGCGACGGGCCCGCCAGGAGTGCGGACACACTGTCGTAAGCATCTTCGTCAATCCCACCCAGTTCGGCCCCGGGGAGGATTTCGAACGCTACCCCAGGGACACTGGGCGGGATCTCGGCCTGCTATCGGGGCTGGGCATCGACGTGGTGTTCGTGCCGACGGTGGAGGAGATGTATCCGCCTGGCTTCGAAGACTGGGTTGAGGTTCGCGGGCCCCTCACCGAGCGTCTGGAGGGAGCCGCGCGCCCTGGCCACTTCCGGGGAGTGACCACCGTCGTGGCCCTCCTGTTCCGCATCGTCCGGCCGCACCGGGCCTACTTCGGCCAGAAGGACGCGCAACAGCTGCGAGTAATCCGGAGGATGGTGCAAGACTTGGGGTTGCCGGTGCAGGTGGTGGCCATGCCCACCGTCCGGGAGCCCGACGGCCTGGCCATGTCCAGCCGCAACGTCTACCTTTCGCCGGAGGAGCGCCAGAGGGCGCTGGTGCTCTCGAAGGCGCTCGCTCAGGCCCGGCGAATGGTGATGGATGAGGGAGTGAGGAGCGCCGAAGAGGTGCGGAGGGCCGTACGCGAGATGGTCGCCCAGAGACCGGGTGTCGAACTGGAATACGTGAGCGTGAGCGACGAGGCAACGTTCCTCGAGGTAGACGAGATCAACGGGCCCGTGCTGGTGCTGGTCGCTGCCCGGGTTGGCACGACGCGGCTGATAGATAACGTCGTGCTGGTCCCCAAGGGCATGGCCGTGCCCGATCACCTGCGAGAGCTGGTGTCCTTGACGTAGTACCTTCCTGGTCCCCTTTTGCCCTGGGAGGCACGGGCCGTGCTAAAATACCCCCGAAGCCTATGGGTGGACACTCACACTGGTCTCAGATCAAACGTCAGAAAGGCGCCTCCGACGCCAAACGCGGCGCGATGTTCACCAAGCTCTCCCGTGAGATCACCGTGGCGGCCAGGGAGGGCGGTGGCGACCCCAACATGAACCCTCGCCTCCGTCTAGCCATCGATAAGGCCCGAGAGAACAACATGCCCATGGACACCATCAAGCGGGCCATAGAGCGCGGCACCGGCGGCGGAGAAGGCGCCTCGGCCCTTCAGGAGATCACCTTCGAGGGCTACGGCCCAGGCGGCGTGGCCATCCTTATCCAGACTGTCACCGACAATCGAAACCGGACCGTATCCGAGCTGCGGACAACCCTGACGCGCGGTGGCGGGAACCTCGGCGAGTCGGGCAGCGTCGCCTGGCAGTTCGAGAGCCGAGGCCTGATCACCATCGAAGCCGGCCCCGGCGAAGATCCTGAGGAGCTGGCGCTTGCGGCCATCGATGCAGGAGCGGAGGACGTCCGGGTCGAAGGGCAGTTCGTTGAGGTGTACACCGGGCCCACGGACCTGGACCGCGTGCGCAGGCAGCTCCAGGATGCCGGGCTCAAGATCGCGTCGGCGGAACTCTCCATGGCGCCCAAGAATACGGTGCCCCTGGACGAGAAGACGGCCCTCCAGGCCCTGAAGCTTCTGGATCAGCTTGAGGATCTGGACGACGTGCAGAAGGTCTACTCCAACGCGGACTTCCCCGAATCTGTCCTCATGGCCTACGCGGCGAGTTAGTCGCCGGGCGGGAGGCGCGTGGCTGCTACCGGCGCCATCACAGTCCTAGGTATCGATCCTGGCCTCAGCGCCACCGGCTACGGGGTCGTCGAGGCGGAGGGACAGGAGTACCGTTGCATCGCCTCTGGGGTTATCGTGCCGCCGGGCTCGGCTTCGCGCCCGGAACGCCTCCTCCAGATTTACAACGCTTTGACTGGCGTCGTCAGGGAGGGCCAACCCGCTGAGGTAGCCATCGAGGACTTCATCACCGGCCACGTGAGGGCCGCTGTGGCCATCGGCGAAGCCCGTGCGGTGGCGGCGCTGGTGGCCGCCAAGGCCGGCCTTCCCGTTTTCCTCTACAAACCAGGGGAGGTGAAGCAGTTTGTGACCTCCTACGGCCGCGGCTCCAAGGCGCAGGTGCAGGCGATGGTGCAGGCCCTCCTGGGGCTGGACGCGCCGCCGGCGCCCCCCGACGCGGCCGATGCCCTGGCGGTGGCCCTCTGCC
>DAOUAG010000004.1:0-22500 GCA_034433815.1 Dehalococcoidia bacterium
TCCGCTATGAACTCGACGCTCCGGCCGCTCATGGCACGGAAGTAGTGGGGCACCTCCCAGTACACGCCCGTGGCCACTATCACCTGCATACCACTGCGGGCGACCACCTCCTTGACGAATGGGATGTCTCGCCAGTCGCCCGGGGTCAGGTCCACCAGCGTGCGAACGCCACGGGCCTGTACATCCCGCAGCTTCCGCGCCGCTGACTCGATCTCGCGGTCTCGGTCGAAAACGGGGAAGTTGGCGTAGACTCCCGGGGACTGGACGATGATGTGCTCGTGCATAAGGGTGAAACCCAGGTCCGCCGTGTCTGTGGGGCCGGAGACGGTATTGACTGTGGGCATAGGGCGCTCTCCCTTCATCGCGGATAGATAGTGGGTATCAGGGACGATTATACCGGAGCCGGACTCTGGACCATCTCTCGAATGGGAGAGAAGGAGCGCCGGTGCAAGGGGCAGGGCCCGAGCTGCCGCAGGGCCCTCAGGTGCTGCATGGTGGCGTAGCCCTTGTGGGCAGCGAAACCATACCCCGGATACTCGCCGTCATAGCCCATCATCAGACGGTCGCGCGCCACCTTGGCGATGATGGAGGCGCAGGCGATGGACAGGCACAACGCATCGCCGCCCACGATGGCGGTCTGCGGCAACGCGCAGGCCGGCAGGCGGAAGGCATCGATGAGGAGATGTTGGGGACGCTCCCTCAGTTGCGACACGGCACCTAGCATGGCCTGACGGGCCGCCTCGGCTATGCCGATTCGGTCGATGGTCTCGGGCGGTACGAAGGCCACCGCCGCCGCGAGCGCGCGCTCCCAGATGAGCTCCGCCAGATCCTCACGGGCCGCCCCTGACAACTGTTTGCTGTCGCGGACCGATGCCAGCCAGCGGTAGCTCCCCGCCGCGCGAACGCCCTTCGGCAGGATGACGGCACCGGCGGCCACGGGCCCGGCTAAAGGTCCCCGGCCCACCTCATCCACGCCCGCTACCAGTTGCAGCCCCTGCCGCCAGTGCACCCGTTCCACGTTGAGGGTCGGGGCTTCTGCCATGGCGCTGGGCCAATCCTATTGCCTCCGGTGGCGCGTGTCAATATGCGTATGCATGTTATCAATTCTTCTTGACAGCGTACCGCGGCCGCACTAACTTGAGAAGGAAGCGGCAGGGAGAAACCTTCGCCTTGAGAGGAGGAGCGAGATGCCCATCGTCCGGGTAGAGATGTGGACCGGCCGTACCGTTGCCCAGAAGAAGGAGCTGGCCCGTGTTATCACCGAGGCCATGGTCAACATAGCGCACACCACCCCGGAGGCCACCATCATCATCTTCGAGGACATCCCCCGGGAGAACTGGGCCCAGTCCGGCAAGCTGGCGTCCGAGCCCGAATAGGCAGGATGTAACTGCCTGGCCCCAGCATCCGTCCCTCTACATGGGGCCAGGCGGGGCCGGGGGGTATGGTATAATCGATGCGGGTGATGGGTAGGTCCCGGACCTACCCAAACTCATCTTTAAGGGGAAGAAGAAGGTTAATGTACGGACGCTGGCTGCGAAACAGCTTCATCTATCTACTCATCCTGGTGGCCATCGTGGCCATAGTTTTTACGGTCTTCCAGGACACTAGCGGCAATAAGGTTCAGCAGAGCCTCACCGACTTCGTGGCCCAGGCCAAGGCCGGCGAGGTGGTTAGCGTCCAGGTGGACGCCCCCGATCTCACCTACAAGCTGCGCGGCGACGACACCACCTACAAGACCAAGATGGAGGAGGGCGACACCGTGCGCCAGATCCTCCAGGACGCCGGTCTTCAGCCAGAGCAGTTCCCCAAGATCGAGATCAAGGAGCCGAGCCAGTGGGGCAACATCCTCGGCCTCTTCCTTCAGTTCCTGCCCGTTCTCTTCATCGTGGCGATCCTCTTCTTCTTCCTGCGCCAAGCCCAGGGCTCCAACAACCAGGCTCTCAACTTCGGTAAGAGCCGGGCCCGCATGTTCAGCGGCACGCGGCCCAGCGTCACCTTCCTGGACGTGGCCGGCGTGGACGAGGCCAAGGAAGAGCTGAAGGAGGTTGTGGAGTTCCTAAAGTTCCCGGAGAAGTTCGCCGCCCTAGGAGCCCGCATCCCTAAGGGCGTGCTCCTGGTCGGCCCGCCGGGCACTGGAAAAACCCTCTTGGCCAAGGCCGTTGCCGGCGAGGCTGGCGTGCCCTTCTTCTCCATAAGCGGCTCAGAGTTCGTGGAGATGTTCGTGGGCGTGGGCGCCTCCCGTGTGCGCGACCTCTTTGACCAGGCGAAGCGCAACTCACCCTGCATTGTTTTCATCGACGAGATCGACGCGGTGGGGCGCCACCGGGGTGCCGGCCTGGGCGGCAGCCACGACGAGCGGGAGCAGACCCTGAACCAGATACTGGTGGAGATGGACGGCTTCGACACCAACACCAACGTCATCGTCGTAGCCGCCACCAACCGGCCCGACATCCTGGACCCGGCCCTCCTGCGGCCAGGACGCTTCGACCGCCAGGTGGTCCTGGACCGGCCGGACATTAAAGGGCGGAAGGCGATCCTGGAGGTTCACACCAAAGGCAAGCCTCTGGACAGCGATGTCAGCCTGGAGACCATCGCCAAGCAGACGCCCGGCTTCTCCGGGGCCGATCTGGCCAACCTGGTCAACGAGGCGGCCATCCTGGCAGCACGCCGGGGCAAGAAGAAGATCACGATGATGGAGTTCGACGAGGCCGTCGACCGGGTTATCGCCGGGCCCGAGCGGCGCAGCCGGGTCATCAGCAAGAAGGAGCGGGAGATCATCGCCTACCACGAGGCTGGCCACGCCCTGGTGGGATACATGCTGCCTAACGCCGACCCGCCGTACAAGATCAGCATCGTCTCCCGGGGCATGGCCGGCGGCTTCACCCGCTTCCTGCCAGAGGAGGACCGGCACCTCTACTCCCGCTCCCAGTTCCAGGATATGCTGGCGGCAACCCTGGGCGGGCTTGTGGCCGAGGAGCTGGTGTTTGGCGAGTCCACCACGGGCCCCCAGGATGACCTGGAGCGCGCCACCCGCCTGGCCCGCCAGATGGTCACCCAGTGGGGCATGAGCGAACGCCTGGGCCCCCGGACCTTCGGCCGCAAGGAGGAGCTCGTCTTCCTGGGCCGCGAAATCTCCGAACAGCGGAACTACAGCGAGAAGGTGGCGGAAGAGATCGACGAGGAGGTGCGCCAGATCATCGACAAGGCCTACCACACGGCCAAGCGCATCCTGACCGAGAATCGCGACCGGTTGGACGCCATCGTCAATACCCTTCTCGAGGAAGAGACCATCGAGGGCGAGGCCTTGACGGCCGTCCTTTCGGGCGCGGCCAAGGCGCCAGCCCCCAAAGAGCCCGCCCCAACGGCTCCCGCCCCGGAAGCGGCAGAACAGCCGAAGCCCGTCAGCCCACCCAAGCCGGGCCTGGCCTGGGAAGCGCCCTCACGCCTCGATAGGCCCTTGCCGTAGCGTTAGAGGCTGGACACAGGGACGGACGAGGCTTAGAATCCATTCTTGGGCCTGCCATCCCAGCGGGCCCTTAACTACGCCTGAGGAGGAGAACCATCTACGCCATAGTCCGCACGGGCGGCAAACAGTATAGGGTAGAGCCGAACCAGACCCTAGACGTCGACAGGCTCAGGGCCGAACCGGGCTCGACCATCGAGCTACGGGATGTTCTGCTGGTCGCCGAAGATAGCGGCCTGCGCGTGGGCACCCCCCAGGTGCAGAACGCCCGGGTTATCGCCGAGGTCGTCGAGCACCTCCGGGGCGATAAGATCCGCATTTTCAAGTACAAGAACAAGACCCGGTACCGCCGGCGCAAGGGCCACCGCCAGGACTTCACTCGATTGACTATACGAGAGATCCTGACGTCTGCGCCCGAAGAGGCGAAGCGGGCGGCGAAAAGAAGGGCCGCAGGCAAGGCCGCGGCGCCACCGCCAGCAGAGGAGCCCGCTGAGATCGAGGCCTCAGCGCCCGTGGCCGTCGAAGCCCCCGAGACGGAGGCTACGGCCATCGAAGCGCCGGCGCCGGCCAAACGGGTCCGGGCCCGTCGCTCGGCCAAGACAGAGGCGGCCGGGGAGAGCGCCCAGGCGTCCGAAACCGACGTGACGCCCAAGCCAGCGCGCTCCGCGAGGGCCAAGGAGGCTGCGCAAACGGACGCCGCCCCGGAGACGCGAGACACGGGAGAGTGATAAAGCATGGCTCACAAGAAGAGTGGCGGTAGTGCTAAGAACGGCCGAGATTCCAAGGGCCAGCGCCTGGGCGTCAAGCGCTTCGATGGCGAATTCGTCCTGCCGGGCACCATCATTGTGCGGCAGCGAGGCACCCGTATTCACCCCGGCGTCAACGTCGGCATGGGGCGCGACTTCACCATCTTCGCCCTGACCGCCGGCAGAGTGAAGTTCGCCCCTTATAACAAGGACGGACGCAAGAAGGTGAGCGTTCTGGCCGAGGCCTGATGACCTTGGCCGCTGCGATCCAGAAGAGAGACGACGATGAAGGCCAAGATACACCCAGAGTACGTAGAGGCGACGGTCCACTGCGCGTGCGGCAACACCTGGCAGACCCGCGCCACCAAGCCCCAGTTGCGTATAGAGGTGTGCAGCCGCTGCCACCCTTTCTTCACGGGAGAGCAGCGCATAGTGGACACCGCCGGCCGGGTGGAGCGTTTCAAGCGCCGCTACGGCATGAAGTAGTCCCCCTGAGGAAAGCCGCTTCATTGGGCCGGAGGGTCTCCGGCCCAATTCTCATATACTGGGGCTGAACTATGGCGGGACGGCGCGTCTACTACGGCGGCCAGGCGGTGCTGGAAGGCGTGATGATCAGGGGGCCCAGGACCATGGCCATAGCCTGCCGTCGGCCAGATGGCGAGATCGCCGTCCGCCGACAGGCCCTGGGCAGCATGTACACCGGCCCCCTGCGCCGCCTGCCTCTGGTTCGGGGCGTAATCGTCATGTGGGAGACACTGGCCCTCGGCATCCAGGCGCTGGCCTGGTCCTCCAACGTGGCCCTGGGTCACGAAGAAAAGGAGGCCGGCGGCACCACCGTTTGGGTCACGGCTTTGTCGTCGCTGGCTCTGGTGGCGGCCGTTTTCTTTGCGGGCCCCCTTCTGCTGGCCAACTGGCTGGATGACGTCCTGGGGAGTCACCTACTGCTGGTCACAGTCGAGGGCCTAATACGCCTCGCCGCCGTGGTCGGCTACGTCGGCTTCATCGGCCTTCTGCCGGACGTTAGGCGGGTGTATGCCTATCACGGTGCCGAACATAAGAGCATTCACGCCCTGGAGCACGGCGACCCTTTGCAGCCAGGCGCCGTTCAGCGCCATCCCACCGCCCACGTCCGCTGCGGCACCAGCTTCTTGTTGACGGTTGTGGTGGTCAGCATCGTCGTCTTTGCCGTGGTGGGCGACCCGAGCCTGTGGCTGCGCCTAGCCTCCCGAATCCTCCTTATTCCAGCGATTGCCGCCATCTCGTACGAGCTCATCCGTCTCGGAGGCGCCTTCGAGTCCAGCCCGATTACCAAGATATTGATGTGGCCAAACCTTGCGCTACAGGCCCTAACCACACGCCAGCCCGATGACGCCCAGGTGGAAGTAGCGCTACGGGCGCTCCGTGAGGTGTTAGAGGCCGAAGGCATGCCGCCCGGCTCGCCCTGATCGCTGTTACGCAAGGCGGGTGGAGTTACGAGCTGCTCACGCTTCGAGAGCCTCAGCGTGAGCGGGCCACCCCTAGAGCGATATTATCTCCTCCTCAGAGGTCGCATCCTCCAACCGGCGGAAGAAACACGAACGCTCGCCGGTGTGGCAAGCAGGGCCCGCCGCATCCACCTTCAGGAGGAGCACGTCGGCGTCGCAGTCGTACCAGATCTCCCGGACGGTCAGGGTGTTCCCAGAGGTGGCTCCCTTGTGCCACAGTTCCTGGCGGCTCCGGCTCCAGAACCAAGCCTGGCCCGACTCCCGGGTCCGACGCAGCGACTCCGCGTTCATCCAGGCGACCATCAGGACGTCACCGCTGGCGGCGTCCTGTACTATGGCGGGGATCAGGCCTCGATCGTCAAACTTTAGTCCCATCCTCTTTGCCCCATACTAGCGGGCCCCTGGAAGCCGGGCCCTGAACTGCACGGACGCTTCACAGCCTAACCGGTATGCCTCGCTGGGCCAGGTACTCCTTCACCTCCCGGATGCGGTAGGTGCCGAAGTGAAAGATGCTGGCCGCCAGGACGGCATCCGCCTTCCCCTCGGCGATGGCTTCGTACAGGTGTTCGGGCTTCCCGGCGCCACCGGAGGCGATGACCGGCACCGGCACCGCCTCAGAGATGCTACGTGTGAGCTCGATGTCGTACCCCTCTTGTGTGCCGTCGGCGTCCATCCCAGTCACCAGCAGCTCGCCAGCGCCCAGCTCCGAGCAGCGGATGGCCCACTCGACAGCGTCCAGATCGACGGGCCGCCCGCCGCCTTGGCCGCCATAGGTGTGCACCCGCCAGCCGCCCTCGGGCCGGCGTTTGGCATCGATGGCGACCACGATGCACTGAGATCCGAAGCGATGCGCAGCCTCCTCAACGAAATGCGGATCCTCCACCGCGGCCGTGTTTATGGCCACCTTATCCGCGCCCGATTCCAGCATCTGGCGCACGTCTTGGGGGGTGCGAATCCCGCCACCCACCGTAAACGGGATGAACACTTGGTCAGCGATGCGCCGCACCATATCGATGGCGGTGTCCCGCCGCTCAGGCGATGCCTTTATGTCGAGAAATACGAGCTCGTCCGCGCCCTCCTGGTCATAAAGAGCCGCCAGCTCCACCGGATCGCCAGCATCCCGTAGGTTCAGAAACCGGACGCCCTTGACAACCCGGCCTTCGGCCACGTCGAAACAGGGGATGATGCGTTTGGTCAGCACGGGAACCATCGTATCGCAGCCGCGCGTGAAACAAAAGGCAGGGCAGCCCTTCAGCCCAGGCCACCCGCCGCCGAGACCACTACGGAAACGCTCGCGCCTACGAGCACCGCGAGGACAACCGCCCGGAATCGCTCGGCGTCCAGATGACGACGGATCCAGGCGCCGGCGGGCATGCCCAACAAGACAGCCGGCGCAGCGAAGGCCACCATGATCAACACGTCCTCCGTGATCTGACCCACCAGCAGGTAAGAGACCAGCACCATCACGCTGGACGGCACGAAGTAGGCCAGGACCGTCGCACGGAAGGCATCGATCTCGCGCACCCGGCCGATTAAGTAGAGCACCACCGGGGGCCCGCTGAGGCTGGTGCTAGAACCGACGGCGCCGCTGACAGCGCCGGCCAACAGCCGTAGACCGAAGCCGTCTCGGCCGTGAGCCACCTCCGGCGCGCGGTACACCACCAGCGTTGCCAGGAGGACAGCTACCCCCACTACAATGCGCAACACGTTCTCGTCCACCCTCTCGAACACCAGCACGCCCGGCACCAGGCCGATGGCAAAACCGGACAGCAGGCCCCCTACCCTGCGGTAAGATACGTGGCCATGCACCTGCCGCAGCAACATGAGGTTCCCAAAGAGGCTAAGCATGACCGTCGCGGCTATGCCCGGCCTCACGGCCCAGAGTGCAGTGATGAGGGGCGCCATCACCAGCGCGAACCCAAAGCCGGTAACCGACTGGCAGACGGATGCCAGGAACGCTATGACGATCCCAGCGGCGATGGTCTCGGGCGCCAACGGCTAGAACGCCGTATCGCCCCGCAGCATCTGGCGGGCGATAGTGCGGCGCTGGATCTCCCCCGTGCCGTCGGGGATGCGCAGGGTCCGGGCGATGCGGAAGCCCTCGTTCAGGGGTAGTTCGTTGGTCAGACCCATGCCACCGTGAATCTGGATCGCCCTATCGTAACACTCCTGCGTGCGTTCGACAGCGTAGGCTTTGGCTATCGATATCTCCTTCACCGGCAGCCGCCCGGTCTGCGGGAAGGCGTCCACGAGAGCTGCGGTCTGGAGAACCATATATTTCATGGTGAAGATGTCGATGGCCATATCTGCCAGCATGAACTGGATAGCCTGATACTCCGAGATGGGCTTGCCGAAGCTGATCCGCTGCTGGGCGTACTCCAGGGAACGATCCAGCGCGTACTCACTCATGCCAATGCAGTTGCTGGCGATGGATACCCGCCCTTCAGAGATGCCGAACATGGCTATCTGAAAGCCCTGGTGCAGCGCCCCCACCAGTCGGTCCGCCGGCACCCGGACATTGTCCAACGTCATGGCCCCGCAGTCGCCGCCTACGTGGCCCATCACGGGTAGCACCCCATCGAAGCTGTAACCAGGGGCGTTGGTCTCCACGAAGAAAGCGCTGATCCCCCCCTTGCGTTCCGCCACCATCTGCTCGTCGGTCACGGCGAACACCACCGCGTAGTCCGCATACGGCGAGTTGGTGATCCACTGCTTGCTGCCCGTGATGATCCAATCGTCGCCGTCCCGCCGGGCCTTGGTCTGGATGTTCCAAACGTCGGAACCGGCGTTGGCCTCACTGAGGGCGAAGCACACCGTCTTCTCGCCCCGGGCGATGCCAGGCAAGAACTCCTTGCGCACCGTGTCGCTCACGGCTGTGAGCATATGCGAGGGGCCGTCCACAAAGGAGGCGATGGTGGGCTGGCTGAGGAAACCCTTGGCCCAGGTGATGAGCGGGCGGCCGGGGCCATACTTCCGGTACATCGCCTCCTCTACGAAGAGCATGGCCCGGGCGCCAAGCCCGCCGCCGCCTACGCTCTCGGGAGCGAACATGCCGTAGTAACCGGCCTCCGCCGATTTCATCCGCACCTGCTTCCGTAACTCCAACACCTCATCGCAGGCCCGGCCATCGTCCTTGAAGAATCGCCGCTCGTTCTCCAGGAGAGCTTTATTCTCCTGCTCCAGCGGCACGGCCACAGAATCTATGAATTGCTGTATGCCCGAAACGGAGACCTTTACGATATCGCGGATGTCCTCGGGGATCCCGATGTCAGTGGCAGCCATACGAACCTCCCTAGTGTGCCCGCCGGATAAGTCGACTCCAGTATACAGAGCTCAACGCCTGGGCGGTAGCTCAGCGCCCGCTAAGTAGCCGCGGCCTTGACGGCCTCCCGGAGATCGAGATCCCCGGTATAGAGGGCCTTCCCGACGATGGCGCCTTCCACGCCGAGAGCGGCCAGCTGGCGTATGTGCTCCAGCGTAGCGACACCACCCGAGGCGATGACTTTGACCGGCGCCGGAAGCCCATCGACCTCCGCCAACAGTTCGGCGATACCGGCGAAGTTCGGCCCTGCCAGCATCCCATCGCGCGACACGTCCGTGTAAATCACCCGCGTTACGCCCGCTTCCGAGAGCCTCCGTACCAGGCTGGCCGGCGCCAGCTCCGATGCCTTGAGCCAGCCCCGGGTGACGACCACGCCATCCCGGGCATCGACACCCACGATAATGGCCTGGCGGGCAAGGGCGAGGGCCTGGGCCAATAGCTCCGGCTCTTCGATCGCTGCCGTGCCCAGGATCACCCTGGCTGCTCCGAGCTCCAGATAACGCTGGACGGTACCTATGTCGCGGATGCCGCCGCCCACCTGCACGGGCACTTTCACTCGGGAGAGGATGCGCCCCACGACGGCTTCGTTCATCGGTCGGCCTTCGCGGGCGCCGTCGAGGTCGACCACGTGGATGCGGGGCGCCCCAGCGGCCTGCCAGCGCAGCGCCACCTCCACGGGATCGTCAGCGTAGACGGTCTCACGAGCGTAATCCCCCTGGGCCAGGCGCACACAGCGCCCGCCGCGCACGTCGATGGCGGGAATCACTTCCATGGGCAAGACGTTCGCACTGGCTCAGAGGCGCCGGATGGCGGACCCCAGCCTACTGGGCCCCCTTATCAGCGCGCGCCATCACCGCGCCGCCTCCGCCGCAACTCCCTCTCCACCATCCGCTGCTCCGCCTCGCGGCCCAGAAGCGCATCGAACACGAACACGTTCAGGAAGTGGAGAGCCAGCACCACGCCCCAGACCAGCGCCACCCATTGTACGAAGAAATGGCTACGGTTGGAGAGCAGATCGAAGGCCAGGAGCACCAGGATCACGCTGGTAAAGGTTGCCACGTGGCGGTAGAACCCGAGCACACGGCGCACCCGCCGGCGGGCTGCCCAGTATTCGGCGTCTTCGTCTTCCCGCGGGCCCCACGCCCGGCCGCGACCTGCCCGGAAAGAACCCACCGGCGTGTGGAACTCCACGCCCTCAAACCCCTCATCATCCTCGATGGCAGGCATCATCCGACCACCGTCCCGGACGCAATGCGCAGGAAGTTCGCGTACATCCGCAACCCCATGGCCCCGCTTTTCTCCGGGTGGAACTGGGTCGCCACCACATTATCTTTGGCCACTACCGAGGGGAACGTGACACCGTACTCCGTCTCGCCTATCACCACCGAAGGATCGTCGGGCCGCGGATAATAGGAGTGCACGAAGTAGAAGAAGGCCCCGTCGGGTATGCCATCGAAGATGGGGTGAGGGCGTACGATGCGCACCTGGTTCCACCCCATGTGGGGCACCTTCAGGCCCGGCGGCAGCCGCACCACGCGGCCCGCCAAGACCCCCAGGCATTCGTGCTCGCCGCCTTCCTCGCTCACCTCGAAGAGCGCCTGCTGGCCCATGCAGACGCCGAGGAAGGGCCTGCCCGATGCTATGTACTCGCGGATGGGCTCGACCAGGCGGTGACGGCGGAGGTTGCGCATGGTATCGGCGGCAGCGCCGACGCCTGGGAGGATGAGGGCTTCCGCCAGCGCCACGTAGCGGGGGCTGGAGGTGATCAGCGGACGGATCCCCTCGTGCATGACGGCCCGGGCAACGCTGTGCAGGTTGCCCGCGCCATAATCCACAATCACCAGCTTCACGCCAGCATTGTAGCACGGTAGGGGACGGACCTGGCGCCCAGGAGTGCCAGAGGCCAAGAGAGGAGGACGCCCCAGTTGCTATACTTGCCGTGAGATGAGCTGCGGCATCGAACGGGTCCAAGAGGCCAGGATCAAGTCAGAGGAGCTGCGCTCCCAGATCAACTACCACGATTACCTGTATTATGTGAAGAACGCTCCCGAGATCAGCGACGCCGAATACGATGAGCTGATGCGGCGCCTGCGCGCCATCGAGGAGCACTACCCGGAGCTCATCACGCCGGACTCCCCCACTCAACGCGTCTCCGGCGCGCCGGTGGAGGCCTTCGGCGTGGTCCAGCACCGGGAGCCGATGCTCTCCCTGGCCAACGCCTTCAACTTCCACCAGCTCCAGGCGTGGCATAAGCGGGTCGCCTCCCTGATAGGTACAAGTGAATTCCAGATGGTCTGCGAGCCCAAGATCGATGGCCTTGCCGTCGCCTTGGTGTACGAAAACGGGCGCTTCGTGCAGGGCGCCACGCGGGGCGATGGCTACCGCGGCGAGAACATCACCGAGAACCTGCGCACCATCCGCAGCATCCCCATGCAAGTGCGGGGCGAAGGCTTTCCAGCGCGGTTCGAGGTCCGGGGCGAGGTCTACATGCCCAAGGCGGCTTTCGAACGCTTGAATAACGAACGGGCCGAGAGGGGCGAGCCCCTCTTCGCCAACCCCCGTAACGCGGCCGCTGGCTCCGTGCGGCAGTTGGACCCGAGGGTCACCGCCTCGCGCCGGCTGGACATCTGGGTTTATCAGTTGGGATGGGCCGACGGCGAGAGCCCACGCACGCATTGGGACACCCTCCACTGGTTGAACGAGATGGGGTTCCGCATCAACCCGGAGATCCAGCGCTTCGGCGATCTGCACCAGGTGGAGGAGTACTACCGGAGCTGGATCGACCGCCGTCATGACCTGGAGTACGAGATCGACGGCATGGTGGTGAAGGTGGACGATAAGGCGCTCTGGGAGGAACTGGGTTACGTCGGCCGCGAGCCTCGCTGGGCCATCGCCTACAAGTTCCCGCCCATCCAGGCCACGACCAAACTCCTACGCATCGCCATCAACGTCGGCCGCACCGGCAGCCTCAACCCCTACGCCATCCTGGAGCCGGTACAGGTGGGCGGCGTCATCGTCAAACAGGCCACTCTCCACAACGAAGACGATATCCGCCGCAAGGACATCCGCGAGGGCGACACGGTCATCGTGCAGCGGGCAGGCGATGTGATACCCCAGGTGGTGGGCCCCGTCCTCAGCCGCCGCACGGGCGCCGAAGTGCCCTTCCAGATGCCGACGGCCTGTCCCGCTTGCGGGGCCGAGGTCTACCGCCCGCCAGGCGAGGCCATGAGCTACTGCACCAACATCTCGTGCCCGGCCCAGATGTATCGCTGGATCACACACTGGGCCAGCCGAGGCGCCATGGACATCGAGGGCCTGGGCGAGCAGTGGGTGGCCGTCTTGCTGGACCAGGGACTCATCGCCGACCCAGCAGATCTCTATTACCTGAAGCGCGACGAACTCTTGCGCCTGGAGCGCATGGGAGAGAAGTCGGCCGATAACCTGCTGCGCAACATCGAGGCCTCCAAGGAACGGGGTCTGGGACGCCTGCTGTTTGCCCTCGGCATCCGCCACGTCGGCAGCGAGATAGCGGAACTGTTAGCCTCCCACTTCGGGAGCCTAGACGCTCTGGCGGCAGCCTCCATCGAGGAGATCCAATCCATCGAAGGAATCGGACCCAAGATAGCCGAAAGCGTCTATGGCTACTTTCGGGACCCCCAAAAGATTCGCGTTATCGAGAAGCTGCGCCGGGCAGGCGTCCGGATGGAGCATGAGGCCAGGAGGCCAGCCGAAGGCCCGCTGGCCGGCATGACCTTCGTCTTCACGGGCACCCTTTCGGCGATGCCGCGCAGCCGGGCAGAGGCGCTGGTTACGAGCCTGGGCGCCCAGGCAGCTAGCAGCGTGACCCGTAAGACGACGTACGTCGTGGCCGGAGCCGACCCCGGCTCCAAGCTCCAGAAGGCCCGGGACTACGGCATTCCTGTGCTAGATGAGGACGGCTTCCTGCGTCTCTTGCGGGAGCACGGCGTCCAGACGCCAGCGAGGTGAGGAGCGGCTGATCGCAGTGCGCTACCTGTTTGCCTGCCTCGTTCTAATATCGGTTCTCTTGGGCGCTTGCCAAGAGCAGCAAGGGGGCCCCGCCAGCCCTTCTTCCACGGGGCCGCCATCCGCGGCCACCCCGGCCGAAACGATGACCGCTACCACGGCGCCAGCGCCGCCGGCCAGCCCCACCGCAGCACCCTTCCCAGCCGAGGCCGTTGAAGCCACCGTCACCAGGGTCATCGATGGCGACACCATCGAAGTGGAGCTCGATGGACAGATCTACAAAGTGCGCTACATCGGGATCGACACGCCGGAAACGGTCGATCCGCAAAAGCCGGTAGAGTGCTTCGGCAAGGAGGCAGCGGAACGCAACCGCCAGCTGGTGGCGGGCCGTGTCGTGCGCCTGGAGAAGGACGTCTCGGAGACCGACCAGTACCGGCGCTTGCTACGCTACGTCTGGGTCGATGGCAGGATGGTCAACCAGGTGCTCGTGGAAGAGGGCTACGCTATGGTGTCCACCTACCCGCCGGACGTAAAGTATGCCGAGCTGTTCGCCTCCCTCCAGACCCAGGCGCGAGAGGCCGGCCGTGGCCTCTGGGGCGCCGCTTGCTTGTCGCCAACGCCAACGTCAGCGGCCGGCGTACCAACGCCGGCCCAAGGATCCGCCGGCGTTTGCGACTACTCCGGCACCTCACAACCCGTCATCAAGGGCAACATCAGCAGCAGCGGCGAGAAGATCTATCACGTTCCAGGGGGCGAGTACTACGACAAGACGGTGATAGACGAGGCCAAGGGGGAGCGCTGGTTCTGCACCGAGGCGGAAGCCGTCGCGGCGGGCTGGCGCAGGTCGAAGCGCTGATGGCCTTGGCGGCCGCAACCAGCGCGTCTTAAGAAGCGTTGTAGTATGTGATAGCAGTAGCCTGCTTTTGCAGGCGCTGCCGCTGGTTAGGTATAATGCCTTGGGCCGGCCCCCCGGGGGACGGCCAGAACGCCCTGGCTTTTTGGAGTTGCGAGGTTGCCCCTAAACCCGTTTAACGCGCTGCTGGGCCTCTTTTCCCATGACGTTGCGATAGATCTAGGGACTGCCAATACCCTGGTTATGGTCAGGGGTCGGGGGATCGTTATCGACGAGCCCTCGGTAGTTGCCATCGACCGCATCAATAAGAAGATCCTGGCCATCGGCGCCGAGGCCAAACGCATGGTGGGGCGCACCCCCGCCGATATCGTCGCGGTACGACCCCTGCGAGATGGCGTCATCTCCGACTTCGCCGTCACCGAAAAGATGCTCCAATATTTCATCCGCTCCGTCCACGAGCACTTCGGTTTCGGCCTCCCCAGGCCGCGGGTCTCCATCGGCATCCCATCCGGCGTGACCGAGGTGGAAAAGCGGGCCGTGCACGACGCCGCCCTCAACGCTGGGGCTCGGGCCGCGTACCTCATCGAGGAGCCGATGGCGGCCGCCATCGGTGCGGGGCTGCCGGTGATGGAGCCGGGCGGATCGATGATCGTGGACATCGGCGGCGGAACTACGGAGGTGGCCGTCATCTCCATGGGCGGCATCGTAGTAGCCACCTCCATCCGCACAGCGGGCGATGAGATGGACCAGGACATCGTGTCTTACGCCCGCCAGGTGCACAACATGCTCATCGGCGAAAGGACGGCCGAGGAGGTGAAGATCGAAGCCGGCTCCGCCTACCCGCTGGATCGGGAGATAACCATCGAGCTCAAGGGCCGTGATCTGGCCACAGGGCTGCCTAAGGCCGTAGAGGTGAGCAGCGTGGAGATCAGAGACGCTCTATCGGGCTCCGTCAACGCCATCGTGGAGTCAGTGCGCCAGACGATCGAGATTACCCCGCCAGAGCTGGTGGCGGACATCATGAGCACCGGCATCATACTGGCCGGCGGGGGTGCCCTGCTGAGAGGCCTTGACAGGCGCCTGTCGCAGGAAACGCGCTTCCCCGTCTACGTGGCCGAGGAGCCGTTGACCTGCGTGGTGCGGGGAGCGGCTGAAGTGCTGGAGGAGGCGGCCATTCTGAAGAAGCTTCAGGCCAGACTGAACACGCGGAAGGCGCCGCACTAGCGGCGTTTCTTGGGCCTGCGCACGAAGGCAAGGGGGGAAGCGCAGACCGAGGTGGCTAGAGATGCGAGTCATCTGGTGGCTGGCGACAGTCGTAACCATCAGCCTCATCAGCATCGTCCTGTCCCACTATCGAGCGCTGGATCCAGTGCAAAACCTCTCTCTCACTATGTCGGCGCCGCTTCAGGGCGGCCTCAGAGATCTGGCGTCCCCCATCAACGACTTCTTCCAAGGAATCGTTGACCGCGGCCGAATCTCTCGGGAGAACGAGCGGCTGCGGGAGGAGAACGAGCGGCTCAAGGCGGAGCTAGCTAGCGGCCAGGATGCTGCCCAAAGGGTCCGTGAGCTGGAGGCCGCCTTAGGGGTGAAACAGACGCGTCCCGAGGATCAGCTTCTGGCCGCCAACGTGGTGGGGCAGGAGATATCGGGGCTGAAGCGCGCCATCGCCATCGATCGCGGCCTGTCTGACGGCGTGGACGAGGGCATGGTGGTGCTATCCAGGAATGGCAGCCTGGTGGGAACCGTCTCCAGGGCCTACCAGGACTTCGCCTGGGTCCGGCTGGTTACGGACCCCGATAGCACGGTCAACGCGCAAGTGGCCGCGGTGGCCAGCGCCTCGGCGCCGGCGCCCGCCTCGACGCCCGCTCCGGCGCCGCAAGAATCGCCGGCGCCAGCGACCGAAGGCGCGCTGGGCCAGGAAGGAACGGAGCCGGAGCCAGTCCGGGGCGTAGCGGAGGGTGACCTTCGGCGAGGGCTCATCCTGGACCTTCTCCCACCGGATGCCGCCATCCAACCGGGCGGCTTGGTCACCACATCGGGCCTGGGCGGCAATTACCCCCGCGGCATCCTCATCGCCACCGTCAAGTCGGTGGAGGAGAGACCCCAGTCGCCCTTCAAGAGGGCCACACTGGAGCCCGTGGCCAACCTATCGGCCCTGGATACCGTGCTGATCATCATAAGCTTCCGGCCGGCGAGGCTATCAGCGCCATGAGGTACGTCGTAGCGCTGGCAGCCATCTTCTTTCTCGCTGCCTTCAGTGTATCCGCCATGCCCTACGTCAAGGTGCTCGGCGCCACCCCAAACCTGGTGCTCATCTTCGCTGCTTGCTGGACCGCGCTGCGAGGCCGTAGCGAGGCCATGCTGGTGGTGCCGTTAGCGGGCCTGGTAACGGACCTTACAGCCAGCGGGCCCTTGGGGACGTCGGTGCTCGGGATGGCCGCCATCGTACCGCTGTCCGCACTGGTAGAGATAAGAGCCATGGACAGCCAGTTCATCCCAGCCGTCATAATCGTGGCCCTGGCAAGCCTCATCTACAGCCTAGTTGGCATAGCTGTCTTGGCCGCTACCGGGGAAGGCCCACCCCTGCTGGAGGCGCTGCGCTGGGCCGTAGTTCCTGGGACGATAGTGAACGCCTTATTCACGGCGCTAGTCTACTTGCCGCTGAGCTGGTTCGGCCCCAAGCAACGGCCGGGATTCCTAGATTCGCGTGCCTTGACACCGCTATGAGGAAACACTTGTGAGGCTTTTCAACGAGCGCAGGCGCTGGAAGGCTGACGACCCCAAGCGAAACCGGCCGCAGCAGCGAGACCGGGAGCCTGGTTACGGCCCCATCATGTTCGCGGCCCTGCGCGCCATGGTCATCCTCCTCTTCGGCATCCTCGTTGTGCAACTGATCAATCTTCAGGTGATCCAAGGCGCAGAGTACAAGCGGAAGGCAGAGACCAACGCCCTCAGGGAGGTTCCGGTCCCCGCTGCCAGGGGCCTCATCTACGACCGGAACGGTCGCCTGCTGGTGCAGAACTCGGCGCGCTTCTCCGTGGCCATCGTCCCGGGAGATCTCCCGGAGCGCGGCGAGGCAGGCGTCTACCGCCAGATCTCGCGCGTGCTCGGGATGACGGTGGAGGAGATCCAAGCCAAGGTACAGGAGGGCATCAACCTCCGCGGGCCTTACAGCCCCGCCATCGTCAAAGAGAACGTCGACCGGGACACGGCCCTCACTCTGATGGAGCTAGAGCCCCACGCGCCCGGCCTCAAGGTGCTGGTGGAGCCGTCCCGCCTCTACCTCACCGGGTCCGTACTGTCCCATGTGCTGGGCTACGTAGGCCCCATCTCTGCTGAGGAGTACGCCGAGCTTAAGGACAAAGGCTACCTGCTGCAAGACTATCTGGGCAAAACGGGAGTGGAGTATACCTACGAAGCCGAGTTGCGAGGGAAGCTGGGCAAGAAGCTTGTGGAGGTCGATGCCCTCGGGCGCGAACTCAAGGTGGTTTCAGAACGCCCCCCGGTAGATGGGGCAAACCTGGTGCTGAGCATCGATCTCGAGCTTCAGAAAAGGGTGGCGGAGGTACTCCAGCAATACGCCGGCAGCTCCGAAAACGCCTCGGCCGCAATCATGGACGTAAGGACCGGCGAGATTCTAGCCATGGCATCGCTCCCCACCTTCGATAACAATGCTTTCTCTAACCCCCTGACAGAGGAGCAACTGGCGGCCCTGATCAACGCTCCCGGGAAGCCCCTCGTGAACCACGCCATAGCAGAGCGCTACCCGCCTGGCAGCACCTTCAAGACCATTGTGGGTTCGGCCGCTCTCCAGGAGGGGGTTGCCAGTGCGGCCACAACCATCACCAGCCGGGGCTACATCACCGTCGCCAACGAGTTCAACCCCAACATCATCTACGTGTATCCAGACTGGGCGCCCCTGGGCACTCTGGACTTCTACGGCGGCCTAGCCATGTCCTCCAACGTCTACTTCTACTACCTAGCGGGCGGAAAGCCAGACGAAGGATTCCGTGGCCTAGGAGAAGACAGGGTGGCCCAATACGCGCGCGCCTTCGGACTGGGAGCGCCTACCGGCATCGACCTCCCGGGCGAGTCCCCCGGCCTCGTGCCGGACGCGGCCTGGAAGGAGGAAAACCTGGGCGAGCCCTGGACACTGGGCGACACCTACAACTTCGGCATCGGCCAGGGATACGTCGCCGCTACCCCCTTGCAGATGCTGAGGGCAGTGGCCGCCATAGCCAACGGGGGCCGTCTGGTCACGCCCCACGTCGCGAAGGAGCTGCGGGACAGCCACGGTAACCTGCTCCGGACCCTGGATTTCCCGGACGCCGGCACCGTGCCCGTCAGCCCCGAGAACCTGGCGACGGTACGGGCCGGCATGCGCCGCTCCGTCACAGATGGGGTAGCCAAGGCTGCCGCCATCGCCAACGTAGCCGTGGCTGGAAAGACAGGGACCGCCGAGTTCGGTGAGGTGCTACCCAACGGCAAGCACCCCACCCACGGATGGTTCGTGGGCTTCGCCCCCTACGACGACCCCCAGATCGCCGTAGTGGTCTTCGTGCAGCGGGGCTCCGGCGGCGCTGACGCCTCTCCCGCTGCTGCCCAGATCATGGACTACTACTTCAACGGCCCGCGCCTGGCCGGCCAGGCCGGAGGTTCGCGATGATCGACCGCCGGTACCTGCGTCACTTCGATTTCGTCATGCTCCTGCTGGCCATCGCCCTGGTCGCCTATGGGGCGATCCTCCTTTACAGCGCCTCCCTTAGCAGCTACCCGGACTTCAGCCTAGATCACCCTCTCGTCAAGCAGCTCATCTTCGCCGCCCTAGGGCTCATGGTGGCCGGTGCCGTGGCCTGGACGGACTACCGAGCCTTCGGCCAGATGGCCCCCCTTCTGTATGTAGCCGCCCTACTCCTGCTGGCGGCCGTCCTTGTCGTGGGTGGTTCCGCCTATGGCTCCACTCGCTGGTTCAGCATCGCGGGGCAACAGATCCAGGCCTCGGAGGTGGCGAAGCCGCTGGTGATCATCGCCCTGGCCAGGTATCTGGCCGACCGCCAGGAGCGCATGGACGATGTCCGGGTATTTGCGAGCTCGCTGGCCATGGCCGCCGTGCCCGCTGCGCTGGTGATGGCGGAGCCGGACATGGGCACCGCCATGGTCTTCGGAGCGGTCTGGTTGGGGATGGTGCTGATGGCCGGGACGCCTATTCGGTATGTGCTGGTGCTCACCGGCCTGGTCACGTCTCTAGTCCCCTTCGCGGCGTTGGCCGTCATGGGCGACTACCAGAGAGAACGCATCTCTTTGTGGATCAACCCCAATTCGGACCCTCTAGGGGGCGGGTTCAACATCTTGCAGTCCATCATCGGCATCGGCTCCGGAGGCATCTTCGGCAAGGGCTTGACCGAGGGCACTCAAGTTCAGCTGGACTTCCTCCGGACGTCGACCACCGACTACATCTTTGCCGTGTTGGGAGAGGAGCTCGGACTGGTCGGCGCGCTAATCCTTTTCTTCCTGTTCGGCGCGCTCCTGTTTCGCGGCATCCGGACGGCCAGCATCGCTCAAGACAACTTTGGCCGGCTCCTGGCCACAGGCATCGTCATCATGATCCTCTTCCAGGTGTTCATCAATGTTGCCGTGAACATACGGCTGGTGCCTGTCACGGGGATCCCGCTGCCCTTCATTAGCCAGGGTGGCAGCTCCCTGATTATGGTGTTCGCAGCCGTCGGTCTCTTGGAGAGCGTCACCCTGCGTCACAAACGCATCGAGTTCTAGACGCCAGGGCGCCCTGGGTTCTGGCACCCCGCTCATGCTTCGAGAGCCTCACCATGAGCGGGGTTCTGCGCTCCGCCTTCGCCCGGATGGTCGAGGCGTTTGGCCTACGCCAGCGCCGGCTCAGAAACGTTGGTCAGTATGATCTCGTCGTTCTGAACGTCAACGCGTACGGTGTCCCCGGACGTGAAGCGCTCTTCGAGAATCGCCTCCGACAGCCGGTCCTCAATCTCGTTCTGGATAACGCGGCGCAGGGGGCGCGCGCCGAAGACAGGATCGTAGCCTTTTTCTCCGATCCAGTCCAGCGCGGCCGTGGTCATCTCGAGCTTGACGCCCTTGCTGGCCAACTGCCGCTCGATCCCCTTGATCTCGTTCTCCACGATCTGGCGGATGTGATCCTTGGTCAGGGCGTGGAACACCACCGTGGCATCCAGCCGGTTGATGAACTCCGGCCGGAAGACGTTCTTCATGGCGTTCAGCACCTTCTCCTTCATCTTGGCGTGCTGCTCCGCGTAGCTCTTGGCCTCCTCGGTCTTGATGGCAAAGCCCAGGGACGTCTCCTTGCGGATGAGGTCCGAACCCACGTTGGAGGTCATGATGATGATGGTGTTGCGGAAGTCCACGCGGCGCCCCTTGGCGTCCGTGAGATGGCCGTCATCGAAGATCTGGAGGAGCATGTTGAAGACCTCTGGGTGGGCCTTCTCGATCTCGTCCAGCAGGATGAGGCAGTAGGACTTCCGACGCACCGTATCCGTGAGCTGTCCCGCATCGTCGTATCCGACGTACCCGGGCGGCGCGCCGATGAGCCTGGAGACGTTGTGCTTCTCCATGAACTCCGACATGTCCAGCTTGATCATGGCGTCCTCGCTGCCGAACATGAATTCGGCGAGCACCCGGGCCAGGTAGGTCTTGCCGACGCCGGTGGGGCCGAGGAACATGAAGACGCCGATGGGCCGCCGCGGGTCCTTGAGGCCAGCGCGGGCGCGGCGCACAGCCTTGGCGATGCTGTGAATGGCCTCGTCCTGGCCTACCACCTTCTCGTGCAGCGCCTCCTCCATGTGCAGAAGTCTCTGGGACTCCTCGGAGGCGATGCGCGTCACCGGAATGCCCGTCCACATGGCCACCACCTCGCAGATGTCGTCGGCGGTGACCACGGGCTTCTGTTCGGCCCGCTCGCTCTGCCAGCCGCTCTGGAGCTCTGACAGTTTGTCCTGGAGCTTGACCTCCCGGTCGCGCAGCTCCGCAGCGTATTCGTACTGCTGGGCAGCAATGGCTGCCTCTTTTTCCCGGCGCAAGCTATCGAGACCCTTTCCGGCCTCCTGGAGGGATGGCGGAGCGTAGGAGCGCTTGATGCGCACGCGGGAAGCCGCCTCATCCACCAGGTCGATGGCCTTGTCGGGCAGGAACCGGTCGGGGACGTAGCGGGAGGCCAGCTCCGCGGCCGCCTCGAGGGCCTCGTCGCTGATGATGAGACCGTGGTGCTCCTCGTACCGGGACTTCACGCCCTTGAGGATAGCGATGGTATCCTCCAACGAGGGCTCGTTGACCATGATCGGCTGGAGACGGCGCTCCAACGCCGCGTCCTTCTCGATGTGCTTGCGGTAGTCGTCGAGGGTGGTGGCTCCGACGCACTGGAGCTCGCCTCTAGCCAACGACGGCTTCAGGATGTTGGCAGCGTCCACTGCGCCCTCGGCGGCCCCAGCCCCGACTAGCATGTGCATCTCATCGATGAAGAGGATGCAGTTGCCGGCGTTCTTCAGCTCCTCGATGACCTTCTTGAGGCGCTCCTCGAACTCGCCGCGGTACTTCGTCCCGGCCACCAAGGACCCGATGTCCAGTGTGACCAGCCGCTTATTCAGCAGCATCTCGGGAACCTCGCCCCTGACGATGCGCTGGGCCAGCGCCTCCACGATGGCCGTCTTGCCCACGCCGGGCTCGCCGATGAGCACCGGGTTATTCTTCGTGCGCCGGGAGAGGATCTGGATCACGCGCTCGATCTCTTTTTCGCGGCCAATGACGGGGTCCAGCTTGCCGGCCCGCGCCGCCGCCGTAAGGTCGATACCTAGTTGGTCGACGGTGGGCGTGCGGGTCGCCGCCCGCGCGGCGCCCTGGGCAGCGCCCTGAGGCATGCTCTGGGATAGGATACGGGTTACCTCGGCGCGCACCTTGTCCAGGCTCACTCCCAGGCTCTCGAGCACGCCAGCAGCGATCCCCTCGCCTTCGCGCACCAGGCCCAGGAGCAGATGCTCCGTGCCAATGTAGTTGTGGTTGAAGCGCAGGGCCTCTTCCTGGGCTAGGGTCAGGACCCGGCGTGCCCTCTCAGTGAACTTATCGAATCTATCTGCCATAACTCAGTCCGCCCTCTCTTGGCTCAGCAACTCAACTCTCGCCCAATGTATTCAACGCGTCCGAGGGCTCCTCCGTTACAGGGGCTTCAGGCTCTGCATCGTTGACTATGGGTGGATTTTCCTCTTCTCCCAGCGCAGCGGACTGCTGCGCCGCCTCTGGCGCGGCCGCGCTCAATGCCTCTAAGGCAACTGGCTGCTCGGACGCTGGAGGCACGGCCTCCACCGGTTCGGCTGCGGCAGAGGACGCCGCCACCGTCACGGGCTCCACGCTCTCCGGCGCCGTCGGTTCCGCTGCCTCTTCCGTTATCGCCAGCGCCTCATCCGACTCCCCGACACTCTCTGGGGCGGGCCGGCGCGCGGGCGCCTCCGTGATCCCGAGGCTTTCCAAGGCCGAAGGCGGAGCCGCCAGCACCCGGCCGTCGGAGGAGAACGTCCATCCCTCCTCCTCGGCGCGATCGCGGGCCTGGCGCAGGCTCAGTCCCAAGCGGTGCCGGTCGTACTCGATACGCACGATCTTCACGGGCACCACAT
>DAOUAG010000004.1:27500-30130 GCA_034433815.1 Dehalococcoidia bacterium
CACCGGTGTCCAGTCCTTCCCTGGAAGGACGGCGTCCGAGCCCCGCCCGCAAGCAGGGCCGCCGGCCGGGCCCAAGGGCCGTCCATCGTCCGGCCCTTAACCCCTGGATAGCGGATGGAAGCGCTCGGCTCACGACTTCTACTTCTTCCCCGGGAAGACCCGGGGGTCGACCTAGGAGTGACGAGGCCATTTAGGCCCGTGCGGTCAACTCCCTAGAAAGGAGGTGATCCAGCCGCACGTTCCCGTACGGCTACCTTGTTACGACTTCGTCCCAGTCACCAGCCTCACCCTAGACGCCTGCCTCGCTTGCGCGTTGGCTCAGCGGCTTCAGGTGCTGCCGGCTCCCATGACGTGACGGGCGGTGTGTACAAGGCCCGGGAACGTATTCACCGCAGTGTGCTGACCTGCGGTTACTAGCGACTCCGCCTTCATGCAGGCGAGTTGCAGCCTGCAATCTGAACTGGGGCCGGCTTTAGGGGATTAGCTCCGGCTCGCGCCTTGGCAGCCCATTGTACCGGCCATTGTAGCGTGTGTGTAGCCCAGGACGTAAGGGCCATGCTGACTTGACGTCATCCCCACCTTCCTCTGGGTTTATCCCAGCGGTCCCGTCAGAGAGATTTAACTGACGGCGAGGGTTGCGCTCGTTGCGGGACTTAACCCAACACCTCACGGCACGAGCTGACGACAGCCATGCAGCACCTGTGCTAGCTCCCCGAAGGGTCCCTTCCCTTTCAGGTCGGTACCACTAGCATGTCAAGCCCTGGTAAGGTTCTTCGCGTTGCATCGAATTAAACCACACGCTCCGCCGCTTGTGCGGGCCCCCGTCAATTCCTTTGAGTTTTAGCCTTGCGGCCGTACTCCCCAGGCGGGATGCTTAAAGCGTTAGCTGCGGCACGGAGGGGGTCGACACCCCCCACACCTAGCATCCACCGTTTAGGGCGTGGACTACCAGGGTATCTAATCCTGTTCGCTCCACACGCTTTCGCGCCTCAGTGTCAGGAACGGCCCAGGAGGCCGCCTTCGCCACTGGTGTTCCTCCCGATATCTACGCATTTCACCGCTACACCGGGAATTCCGCTTTCCTCTGCCTACCTCTAGCCCGCCAGTATCCGATGACCCCTCCCAGTTGAGCCGGGAGATTTCACACCGGACTTAGCGGACCGCCTACAAGCCCTTTACGCCCAGTAAATCCGGACAACGCTCGCCACCTACGTATTACCGCGGCTGCTGGCACGTAGTTAGCCGTGGCTTATTCGCCGGGTACCGTCAGAGCTTCTTCCCCGGCAAAAGAGGTTTACGACCCGAAGGCCTTCTTCCCTCACGCGGCGTCGCTGGGTCAGGCTTTCGCCCATTGCCCAAGATTCCTCGCTGCTGCCTCCCGTAGGAGTAGGGGCCGTGTCTCAGTCCCCTTCTGGCTGGTCGTCCTCTCAGACCAGCTACCCGTCATAGGCTTGGTAGGCCGTTACCCCACCAACTACCTGATAGGACGCAGGCCCCTCCGGTAGCGCCCGAAGGCTTTCCTCCCTGGGACTTTCACCCAGGGATCTCATGCGGTATTAGCTCACCTTTCGGCGAGTTGTCCCCCACTACCGGACAGGTTACCTACGCGTTACTCAGCCGTCCGCCACTCCCGTCAGAGACGGGCGTTCGACTTGCATGCGTAAGGCGCGCCGCCAGCGTTCGTCCTGAGCCAGGATCAAACCCTCATCAAAAAGATTTCAGGTTCAAACCTAGCAAATTACGAGAGCCTCGCACTTCCATCCGCTATTCAGCTGTTAAGGTGCCGACGACAACACGACACAAGCTAGACCTTGCCACCCGCACCTACGTGCCGGGCAACCTCAGGTCCTGCTTGCGCTCGTTATTAAGGAACTCGCCGAAGAACTAGTCTATACGCCGGGGCTACCCTTGTCAACGCCTTTTCACCATTACTTTCCGGGCCTTCGCAGCCCGGCCCCGGCGTCTGCCTCGGCTTCTCGACGTCTTGTTTCCAAATAACTAATAGCACGTTTGTGCCACCCAGGTCAAGCTCCCATTAAGCCGTCGCCCCGCTTGCCCTAAAGATGATCCGCAGCACCTGCCTCGTACTTTCCGTGACGGCCGCCCGCTCATCCAAGCGGTGCCCCACAACCCAGATCACGCCCCTAGCGTCACACAACAGCGGCACGCCATCCCGCTCCTCCCTTGGCACGCGGGCATCCACCAAGATGTCTTGCACCTTCTTCTCTCCCCCGAGGCCCAAGGGCCGCAGCCGATCCCCCGGGCGGCGGGAACGAACCGTGAGGGGCGGCACCAACATTTCGGCGTCCAGACACGCCACTAAGGCCCCACCCGCGCGCACATCGTCGGGCCGCGGCACGAGGGCGGCTTCCACCTGCCAGGCCCCCACGGTGGTCACGCCGGGGACCTTCAAGACCGTCTCCGTCAGTGCCTCGGCCCCTGCCTCCGGGCCCCTGCGCAACGTTAGCCCCTTTGCCGTCACGGACGCCGTGACACCCCCGGGGAGGGACACCCGCCCGCGGCCCTTCCCCAACGCTGCCAAGAGGGCCTGCACATGGACGGCGGCCAGCCCTCCGGAGTCTCGGGCCAAATCTTCGAAGCCGCGGCGCAGCACCCTGGCGCGGATGGCC
>DAOUAG010000005.1:0-10097 GCA_034433815.1 Dehalococcoidia bacterium
CGAAGCACCCCGCGGCCTGGTGCCCTTGATGGGCCGCGTCTCGATGGTTCTGTCCTTCGCCTCATATCGCAGGAAGCGTTCGGGCGAGGACGAGAGAATGGCGAACCCTGGGTAGCGCAGGAAGGCGGCGAAGCGCGCGGGCGAAAGCGCCCGCAGACGCAGATACACGTCGAAGGGGTCATCCACGCAGGTGGTCTCGAAACGTTGCGAGAGGTTCACCTGGTAGATGTCGCCAGCTCTAATGTAATCTAGCGCTTTCCGCACGCTCTCCTCGTACGACTGCCGGTCGAAGTTTGCCAGGAGCCCCGCAAAATCCGCACAGACGCCGCCAGGCCGCGCCGGGGGACAGAGAGGCCTGGGATCGAAGGGTTCTAACCGCTCGTAGAAGGCCAGCACGCAGTCGGGAAGTCCTAGGTCGTCCGTGGCTGCCTCTGGAAGTCGCTCGAGGTGCCGGCGCAGGCCGTATCCCAGATAGCCCGCGGCGGCGCCTTCTGGATGCCGGCGATGCTCCAAGAGGAGCGTCCGCAAGGCGTCGAACGGGTCGCCGGAGAAACGCTCCGTCGCGCCCCTCGTGCGCTCGATCTCTACGAGGCCACCCTGTGATCTCAGGACCGTCACGGGCTCGGTGGCCCAGAAGGAGATGGCGCCCAACTCCGGGTGCCACAGCGCGCTATCGAGCCACAAACCGTAGGGCTCGGCACAGATGGAGCGCAGGCCCGCGATGCTGGGGCTCGCCATAAGTAGACCCATTATGTAACACCGGCGCTCGGCGGCGCATCTAACCACCGATGGCTCAGCAGCAAGAGGTGCCCCGGGAGGTCTCCATGGATGGGTCGAGCGTTTCTGTCCCGCGCGAAGCTGGTTACTTCAGCGAGGAAGCCAGAACCGACGTTTTGAACTTCTTGCAGCGGAACGAGGATGGCGCAGCCCGGGCCGAGATGGCAGGCGATACCCTCAGGCTCCCACCGCCCCCCAAGACCATCGAGGGCACCGGCCTCTCCATGTCCTTTCTCATCGAGCTGGTGCTGAAGATCATCCACTACACCGAGACGCCAACGGCAGACTATATCGCCCGCATCCTCGGGCTCCCGGCCAACCTCACCGGCCACATTTTGGACTCCATGAAAAGCGACCGCCTGGTGGAGGTCATCAGCACGTCCTCTTACGATCTCACCACCGCCTACCGTTTCCGGCTCACCGATAAGGGCGAGACCCGCGCTGAGCAAGCGTTGGAACGCTGCCGCTACGCGGGGGCCGCGCCGGTGCCCCTCTACCAGTACGAGCAGGTGATCTCTTCCCAGGTTCTCAACCGGTGGCGGCCGCCGCTGGAGACCATCCGGGAGGCGGCCCGGGCCCTGGTGCTGGATCCCGAGACGGCCGACTTCTTGGAACGAGCCCTGCACTCGGGGCGCTCCGCCATCGTCTACGGGCCCTCCGGCAACGGCAAGACCCACCTCCTCACGGAGTTCGTGAATCTTCTGCAGGGCGAGGTCCTGGTTCCTTACGCCATCTACGCTTATGGGCAGATCATCCGCTTGTACGATCCCCTGGTGCACAAGCGCGCCGACCGCTCGCCAGCCGTGGCGGCGGACAACGGTGGTGCAGCGGCCGGGAAGAACGGCGGAGCCCTCGACGACAGCGGCGATCGCCGCTGGGTACGCATCCAGCGTCCGGGCATCATTGTGGGGGGCGAGTTCAGCGCTGAGTCCTTGGAGCTGGGCTACGACCCCGTGGCCCGCTTCTACCAGGCTCCGAAACACCTCAAGGCCCAGGGCGGCGTCCTGGTGGTCGATGACTTCGGCCGCCAAAAGGTGGCACCCGCGGAGCTCCTCAACCGCTGGATCATGGCTCTGGAGAGAGGCCGGGATAACCTTTTGCTGCGCACCGGAGAAAGCATCGATGTCCCCTTCTCCATCACTCTCCTCTTCTCCACCAATCTGGACCCGCTGGAACTGGCGGATACGGCCTACATCCGCCGCATCCCATACAAGGCGTTCGTGCCGCCCGTGTCGCCGGCGCAATTCGCCGAGATCCTGCGCAGGGTCATCGCAGACGAGGGCGTGAAAGGCTCCGATGCGGACGTGCAGGCTGTAACGGACTACCTCTTCCAGTCTGCGCCGGAGTCCGTCAGCGGCTCGCTGCCCAAAGACCTCGTCTGGATCCTTATCGATAACGCCCGCCACGAGGGGCACGAGCCCGTCCTCACGGTGCCGGCCATCGATCTCGCCTACCGCCAGTTCACCGGCACCGCCGGACGGCGCTCTCCCAACGGGCGCGCCCCGCGGGAGGACTAGGGCGACTAGCGACCTAGCCGCGGGTGCGCTCGGCCAGCCGGCGGTCCACCATCAGCAACCCAGGGCCGCTCTCGCCCGCCATCTCCAGCATGCGGATGATCTCCGCTGGCGTATTCTCTTCCTCTACTTGCTCGTTGACGTACCACTGAAGCAGGGTCTGGGCGGCGTAATCCTTCTCCGCGACGGCCAGGTCGTAGATCTTGTAGATGGCGGCGGTGACCTCCTGCTCATGCTTTAGCACCTGCCGGAACACGTCCAACAAGGAGTTGAACCGGCCGTTGGGCTGCTCGATGGACTTCAGCGTGACAGTGCCCCCGCGCTCCGCCACGTAATCGATGAGCTTTGTGGCGTGCGCCAGCTCCTCCTCCCACTGCAAACGTAGCCAACTGGCTGCGCCAGGCAGGTTCTGCTCCTGGCAGTAGGCGGACATCGCCAGGTACGTATAGGCCGACGATAGCTCCACGTTGATCTGCTCGTTGAGCGCGTCGGTGATCTTCTGAGACAAGCGGGGCATCTATTCCCTCCTAATCGTAATCGGGTGCTAACACTTGATATTCCAAGATACCACGCTTTGCCGGCTGCTGCAGTCACCACGCGGCGTGGGCATCGGGAGCCCCTTGGTACAATGGTCTTGTGAACAGCAGCGCTTCCCCTTTCCGGCTCTCCGCCGACTTTCAGCTCACAGGTGACCAGCCCCAGGCAGTGGAGAAGCTGGTCAGTGGCCTGGAGGCTGGCTACAAGCACCAGACGCTCCTCGGCGTCACTGGCAGCGGCAAGACCTTCACCATGGCCAACGTCATAGCCCGCGCCGGCCGGCCAGCCCTGATCATCTCCCCCAACAAGACGCTGGCCGCGCAGCTCTACTCGGAGTTCCGGGAGTTCTTCCCGGAGAACGCGGTGGAGTACTTCGTTTCGTACTACGACTACTACCAGCCGGAGGCCTACATACCGCGCACCGACACCTACATCGCCAAGGACGCCGACATCAATGAGGAGATCGATAAGCTGCGGCATGCGGCCACCCGGGCCCTGTTCGAACGCCGGGACGTCATCATTGTGGCCTCGGTTTCCTGCATCTACGGCCTGGGTGAGCCCTCCGAGTACTACAACTTCGTGCTTTCTTTTAGGAAAGGCGAGGCGGCCAACCGCGCCCGCATCCTCAGGCGCCTCGTCGACATGCAGTACGAGCGCAACGATCAGAACCTCGTCCGGGGCCGCTTCCGTCTGCGGGGCGATAGCCTGACGATCCTGCCGGCCTACGAGGAGCTCGCGGTGCGCATCGATTTCTTCGGGGACGAGGTGGAGCGCATCCTCCAGCTCGACCCCCTTACGGGGGAGGTGCTCTCCGAGCTACAGGAGATCGACATCTATCCTGCCAAACACTTCGTTACCTCCCAGGACAAGCTGGAAGCCGCCATCCAGGACATCGAGGCGGAGCTGGAGGAGAGGCACCGCTGGTTTCTGGAGCGGGGCAAGCTCATCGAGGCGCAGCGCATCTTGGAGCGCACTCGCTACGATATCGAGATGTTACGGGAGCAGGGGTATTGCTCCGGCATCGAGAACTACGCCCGTCACCTGGCGCGTCGCCCGCCGGGCAGTACCCCTTGGACGCTGCTGGACTACTTCCCGGACGACTTCCTGATGTTCATCGATGAGTCGCACATGGCCATACCCCAGATCCGCGGCATGTACCACGGCGACATCGCCCGCAAGCAGACGCTGGTTGACTTCGGGTTCCGCCTTCCTTCGGCCTTGGACAACCGGCCCCTGAACTTCCAAGAGTTTCTCTCCCACATCAACCAGGTGATCTACGTCTCGGCCACTCCGGGCCCTTGGGAGTACGAGATGAGTGAGCAGGTGGTGGAGCAGGTGATCCGCCCCACCGGCCTCTTGGATCCGACGGTGGAGGTCCGGCCCACCAAGGGCCAGATCGACGACCTTCTGGGGGAGATCCGTGCCCGGGTGGAGCGCGGCGAACGCTGCCTCGTCACCACCCTCACCAAGAAGATGGCCGAGGACCTGGCCGACTATCTTGCCGAGATGGGGATCAAGGTCCATTACCTCCACTCGGAGATACACACCATCGAACGCGTCGAGATCCTCCGCGACCTGCGCCTCGGGGTCTACGACGTGGTCGTTGGCATCAACCTTCTGCGCGAGGGGCTAGACCTCCCGGAGGTGAGCCTGGTGGCGATCCTCGACGCCGATAAGGAGGGGTACCTGCGCTCCGAGTGGTCGCTGATTCAGACCATGGGCCGCGCCGCCCGTCACGTCAACGGCCACGTCATCATGTATGCAGACACCGTGACCGGCTCCATGCGCCGTGCCATCGAGGAGACGGAGCGCCGCCGGCGGATCCAAGAGGAGTACAACAGGCAGCACGGCATACAACCAGAGGGTATCCGCAAGGCCATCCGCGATATCACCGAGAGGGTGAAGCAGGTGGCCGAGGAGAAGGCGGAGTACCTAGTGGGCAGCGTGCCGAAGGACGAACTGGCCCGGCTCATCAAGGAGCTTGAGAAGCAAATGAAAGACGCCGCCCGCAACCTGGAGTTCGAGAAAGCGGCGCTCTTGCGGGACCGCGTGGTGGAGCTGCGGCGCGAGCTGATGGGGGATCAAGAGGGGCTGGAGATCATAGCCTCGATGCGTCAAGGTGGCGCAAATCGCGGCCGCCGCCGGCGCTAGCGTCTGGCAGAACCACCGCTCATGCTGAGGTTCTCGAAGCATGAGCGGCCTGAGCGGGCGAAAGCGAACAGGCTCCCCGGTCTTCCGGGGAGCCTGACGATTTCTTATTTGTGCCGCGTCCGGCGTTATGCTCTACGGCGGTTTACCCGCGCGATGGGCTCCTGAGCCTCTTTGTAGCTAGCCGCTCCGCGGTTCCGGATTCCCCTGCGCAACCTCACGCAGAGGACCTTCCGAAGTCCACCTCCATAACTGCGATCAGCACATGGAGCCTCATGCGCGATCTCCTCCAGTCTGTAAGACTTCACTCCAAACATAGCACAAGGGATGGCGTTGTCAAGCTCCTCTGGGACGGATTTTCAGTAAAGAGATGGCCGGCTCTGGCTACTCGAAGGGGGGCTCCCCGCCCAGGTTGTCGTCGCTCTCTTCTTCCCGAATGAGCACTTGACGCGATTGCCCGGCCTCGGCTGGGCCCACGATGCCCTCCTCTTCGAGCATGTCGATGAGCCGGGCAGCCCGCGGGTAGCCGATGTGCAGGCGGCGCTGAAGGAGGGACGTGGAGATGCGCGAGTGCTGGAGGGCAAGCTCCCGGGCTGCCTCGAACAGGGGGTCCTCCTCCGCTGCCGCCTGCTCCTCGGCAGACTCGGCGCGGATCTCCTCCAGCAGGTGGTCCATCTTGTCGGGCACCAGGTGGCGGAAGCGATCGTTTGACCACCAGGCCACGATCCGATCGATCTCTTGGTCCGATACGTAGGAACCCTGTAGGCGCTTCGGCTTGGCGGCGTCCGTGGGCATGAACAGCATGTCGCCCCGTCCCAGGAGCTTCTCCGCCCCTGCGCTGTCGATGATGGTGCGCGAGTCCACCTGGGACGTGACGGCGAAGGCGATACGCGTTGGGAAGTTGGCCTTGATGAGGCCCGTGACCACGTCCACCGAGGGCCGCTGCGTGGCCACGATGAGGTGGATGCCGGTGGCTCTGGCCAGTTGGGCCAGGCGGCAGATCTGCCGCTCTACCTCATACGGCGCGGCCATCATAAGGTCGGCCAGCTCGTCGATGATCACCACCCAATAGGGAAGCTTGTGGGTGGCCCGCGGACTCTTGTTGTAGGCCTCCAGGTTTCGCACCCCGATGCTGGCGAAGCGCCGGTAACGGCTATCCATCTCGTGGATGATGGCTTGGAGGGTTCCCACCACCTCTTCCGGATCAGTGATGATCTTGGAGAAGGCCAGGTGCGGTATCGTGGCAAACGATGCCAGCTCCACCCGTTTGGGGTCGATCAGAACCAGGCGCAGGTCCTCCGGGGTGTTGTGCAGGAGGAAGCAGGCGATGATGGAGTTGATGCAGACGCTCTTGCCGCTGCCGGTAGCTCCAGCGATGAGGAGATGGGGCATCTTGGCCAGGTCCGCGGCCACAGGCTCGCCCGAGACGCCTTTGCCCAGCGCGATGGCCAGTTTGGAGCGGGCGTTGACCTTCTGGAAGGCGGTGCTCTCCACCACGCTGCGCAAAGAGACCAGCGATGTCGTCGTGTTAGGCACTTCGATGCCGATGATGGGCTTGCCGGGCACCGGCGCTTCGATCCGGATCGTGGGAGCCGCCAACGCCAGCGCTAGGTCGTTGGCCAGCGCCGTGATGCGGTTGACCCGCACCCGCGTCTTCGAGACCACCTCCGTACGCATGACGGGCTTGCCGTTGCTGTCGAAGACTTGGCGGCCCCGCTCATCGCGCACGGCGACGGCCCGCGTCTTGACCTCCCAGCCGGGCTCGATTCCGAACTGGGTGACCGTGGGCCCCTGGCTAATGGACACCACTTTGGCGTCGACCCCGAAGGAGGCCAGGGTATCGACGATGAGTTGAGCCCGCGCTTCGTTATCGACGGGCCGGACCTCTACCTCGGCCGCTTCTGCCAGGAGGTCCAGCGGCGGCAGTTCCCAGCCGTGCCCGGCCGGGCGTCCCATGGGCAGGGGGCGCTGGAAGGGGCCCGCCTCTTCGCCGGGCTGGCCCGTTACCAGGATATCGCTCTCGGGTTCCTCATCTGCGGCCTCCTCTTGCGGGCCTATTTCTAGGTCTTCGGGCTCAGCGATAGCCGGAGGCTCCGGCCACTGCTCGTCTAGCTTGGCGACGTAGGGCTCTTCCAAGAGCCTTTCCTCTTCCTCCTCGCCTCTGGGCATGAGGCTGGTGAAGAAGGACTGCACGAGCTGCCAAACTCTCTGAGGAATGCGAAGGGAGGCGATAAAGCGCATGCCGGCCACGGTCCCATCTCGGGCCAAGCGGGCGCCGCGGGGCCACACAAGGCCCCCGCCTACCAGCCCGGCTGCGAGCCAGGCCAGTATTGGCAAGGGGCCGCTGACGAGGAACTTGCCCAGATCGCCACCTGCCGTCGACTCGCCGAAGTCTACGTCGCCCAGGTGCCAGGCCGGTTTGTAGAGCCCGGCCAATCCGAAGACGAAGAGACCCAAGAGGTGGGCGCCGGCCCAGAGGCGCCACAGGCGTGGTGTCATCTGGAACCTGCGAAGGGCCATGGCCGCATCGATCACGGCAGCAGCGATCAAGAGTGCCAGAGTGATGCCGAAGGTGCTCAGGATGGCCTCGACGCCATCGATTATGGGTGAGCGAAGCAGATAGGCCCCGAACAGCAGCAATGCGCCGGCGCCCAGGCCGATCCAAAGTCGCTGGTGCGAAGCGAACGATGGGAGGGCAGGCCCGCGCGCTCTGTGCGGCGTACGGCGGCGAACGCCAGCGCTGGGCCGCGGCCTGTAGCTGGTCACCCTGCGCGCCGGGCGCCTCTTCGTCTTCAGCGCCATGTGGCTGAGATCAGACCTCCACGCTCACCGGAAGGACCATCGGACGGCGGTGAGTCTCCTCGTAGACAAACCGAGAGAGGGCGTCGCGTACCCTGGCGCTGAAATCGGCCCGGTCCGCAATGTGTTCCGCCCCAGCCAGGGCCTCCTCCACGACGTCCTTGGCCCGATCCATGAGAGAGTCGGACATATCAGTTTCGATAAATCCCCTTGATATAACGTCGGGCCGCCCGATGGGTTTACCAGTGTGCTTGTCAATGGCCACTATGGCCACGAGGACGCCGTCTGCCGCCAGATGCTTCCTGTCCCGCAAGACGACGCGGTCGACTCCCACAGCCAGACCATCGACGTACACGAAATCGGCCGCTGTGCGGCCGGCGATGCGCGCCCCCCTCTTGTCGATCTCCAGGATGTCGCCATCCTCCATCGTAAAGACACTCCCGTCTGCCAGACCCATGGAGCGGGCGATGGCGGAGTGCATCCAGAGGTGGCGGTACTCCCCGTGCACCGGCACGAAGTATTTCGGCCTGGTCAGACTGAGCATCAGCTTTAGCTCTTCCTGCGCAGCGTGTCCCCTGACGTGCACGTTGGCGATGCGGCTGAACAGCACGTTGGCTCCTAGCCGGTACAGGTTGTCGATGGTGCGATTGATCAGCAGTTCGTTGCCGGGGATCGGCGAAGAGGAGAGGACGACAGTATCGCCCGGCTGGATATCGATGTGCCTGTGGTCCCGGTTGGCCATCCGCACCAGCGCCGATGTGGGCTCCCCCTGGGCGCCTGTGGTGATGATGGCGATCTTCTCTGGGGGGAGCTTTCGCATCTTCTCCAGGGAGGCCAGGATGTTCTCCGGCGCCCGAAGGTAGCCCTGCTCCATCGCCATCTGTACGTTGTCCATCATGCTGCGGCCGGTGACGAAGACGCGGCGGCCGTGCCTACTGGCGGCATCGATCACCTGTTGGATGCGGGAGATGAGGGAGGCGAAGGTGGCCACGATTACCCGGCCCGGCGCCTGGGCCATGATCCTGTCCAACGTCTCAGACACCATCTGCTCCGATGGTGTGTAGCCGGCGGTATCCGCGTAGGTGGAGTCGGATAGAAGTAGGGTGACGCCCTGCCTGCCCAGCTCCGCAATACGGGTCAAGTCAGGAGGTTGCCCCATGACGGGGGTGTGGTCGAACTTGAAGTCACCCGTGTGGAAGACGGTGCCCAGGGGCGTGTCGATAGCCAAGCCGGCGGAGTCCGGGATGCTGTGGGTGACGTGCACGAACTCCACGGTGAACTTGCCTAGCTTCACCCGCTCCCCGGGCTTCACCACCCTCAAGTCCGCCTCCTTGGCCAGCTTGTGCTCTTGGAGTTTGACGGCGATGAGACCCCGGGTCAGCCTCGTGCAGTAGACGGGCGGAAGCTTGCCGTTGGGCAGGCGCAGCCGGGGCAGGACGTAGGGGAGGGCCCCGGTGTGGTCCTCGTGCCCGTGGGTTATCAGGATGCCACGAAGCTTGTGCACCCTCTCTTCGATGTACGACACATCGGGGATGACGAGGTCAACGCCCAGCATCTCCTCATCGGGGAACATGAGGCCGGCGTCGATGGCGATGAGATCATCGGCAAGCTCTAGCACCATCATGTTCTTGCCGATTTCCCCCAGGCCTCCCAGGGGGATCACGCGCAGCGTTTCGGCCATGTTAGAACAGTCGCATCTGCTCCGCGGCAGGCTCAGCCATGGGGAGGCTGGCAGCGGCCTCCCGGACTCGGGCCAGCGCCCCTGGGATCCGGCGGAAGTCCTGCACGATGGTCTGGCGCAGGTTGCCTGCGTGGAGCGCCGCCGCCGGGTGGTACATGTGCATGAAGAAGCGCCCGTCGCGCTCCCGCAGCGTGCCGTGCACCTTGCTTATGGAGTCACGGGGGAAGAACCAGGCCAGGGAGTAGCGGCCAAGGGTCACGATCAGCCGCGGATTGATGGCTTCGATCTGTCTAGCCAGGTGCGGGCGACAGGCTTCGATCTCGCTGGGCAACGGGTCGCGGTTGCCCGGCGGCCGGCACTTAACGACGTTGGTGATGTAGACGCGCCGTCTGTCTAGTCCGGCCGAAGCCAGAAGTTCGTCCAAGAACTGGCCGGCTGGGCCTACGAAGGGCCTCCCCTGCTGGTCCTCGTGGAAGCCTGGGCCCTCGCCCACGAACATGACTTCGCAGTCCTGCGGACCATCGCCGGGAACGGCCCTGGTTCGGGTGCGCGCCAGGTCACAGGCGGTGCAGGATTCGATACAGCGGTGAATATCGTCGAGCGCGCTGGACAGGCCACTCACTTTGCCTGATGATAGCGCG
>DAOUAG010000006.1:0-5888 GCA_034433815.1 Dehalococcoidia bacterium
CTTCGAGGGCCTCAGCATGAGCGGAAAAGCCGGGGCCCCTAGGTGGGCACAGGCCCTGCACCCGTATAATTGATTTATGCGCATCTTGGCCATCGACGTGGGCACCGGCACGCAGGACATCCTTCTACTGGACACGGCGCAGACGGTAGAGAACGCCATCCAGATGATCATGCCCTCGCCCACGCAGATCGCCGCCAAGCGCATCCGCCGCGCCACCGCCCGCGGCATCCCCGTGGTGCTGGAAGGTACCGTCGCCGGTGGAGGGCCTTGCTCGTGGGCGCTGGAGGAGCACCTGAGGGCGGGCCTGCCGGCCTTCGCCACGCCCGAGGCGGCCGCCACCTTCGATGACGACCTGGACCGGGTGCGGGCCATGGGGGTCGAGATCGTGTCCGAGGATGAGGCGCAGCGACTGGACGCCCAGCGGGTCGTCCTGCGCGATCTCGACCTCGACGCTATCCGGGGCGCCCTGGCCGCCTTCGACGTTGACGGCGCGTTCGATGGCCTGGCCCTGGGTTGCCTCGATCACGGCGCCTCGCCTCCCGGGTACTCCGACCGGCTGTTCCGCTTCGAGCATTTGCGCCGTGTGGTGGAAAGACGCAACGACCTGCGCGCCTTCGCCATGCTGCCGGAGGAGATCCCGGGGTATCTGACCCGTGCTAGAGCGATGATGGCGGCCGCGGAGCCCGGGGTTCCGGCCGTCTTTCTGGACACGGGACCGGCGGCTGCCCTGGGCGCCCTGCAGGATCCAGTAGTGGCGCGGGAACCCGAGCAGTTGGTGCTGAATCTCGGCAATATGCACACCCTCTGTTTCCACCTCCGGGGCACGTACATCGTCTCCCTGTACGAACACCACACGGGCGAGATGACCACCGAACAGACGATGGACTACACCGAGCGTCTCCTCGCGGGCTCCCTGAGCCACGAGGAGGTGTTCGGCAGCAACGGCCATGGTGTGTACTATGCCGGGGACCGTGGCGCCCGTGACGAACAGGGCAGGCGCGACCGGCCCCTGGTGGCCGTTACAGGACCGCAGAGAGGGAGGCTGCGAGATACGCGCCTCTCGCCCTACTTCGCGGTACCCCATGGCGATATGATGGTTTCCGGCTGCTACGGCCTCCTCTGGGCCTTCGCCGAAAAGCACCCCGAGCACCGTGACGAGGTGCTCTCAGCCCTGGGCATGGCCCTGGCCTCTGGCAAGAGCTGAGGCGTTATACCGCTACCGGTTTGACACCCGGATGGAGCCGCGTCCATCATTACCTTACCTTTGTGCCTGTCGGACAGGGCCACTAAGGGTCCGGTAAGAAAGGGAAGGAAGGCGCGCCATGGCTAGCCCGCAGCTCGAGATCGTCCTCCAACTGATAAAGGCCAACCCGCTGCTGGAGACGGGGACCCGGGCCACCATCGAAGAGGGACGAGTTTCCTTCGAACGCGCGGTGTCGATCATTCCCCTCGCTCCTGACGTCACCTGCCAGGCAGTGGAGGCCAACGGTGTGCCAGGAGAGTGGATCAGCACACCCGAGGCGGATGGCTCCTGCGTCATCTACTACCTCCACGGCGGGGGTTACGCCATCGGCTCTGTCAACACCCACCGGGAGATGGTCTCCCGCATCGCCCGGGCGGCAAAGGCGCGGGCCCTAGCCATCAACTACCGCCTGGCGCCGGAGCACCCCTTTCCAGCCGCGGTGGAAGACGCGGTGACGGCCTACCGCTGGCTCCTGGACTCCGGCATCTCGCCCGAACGTATCGTCATCGCCGGCGACTCCGCGGGCGGCGGCCTTGCCTTGGCCACGCTGATCGCCTTGCGCGATGCTGGTGACCCCCTTCCCGCCGCTGCGGTCTGCATCTCACCGTGGACCGACCTGGCCGTGACGGGCGCCACGATGGACAGCAAGGCGGCGGTCGACCCTATGATCCGTAAGGAGGATGCCATCGAGGGGGCGAAGCTCTACCTTGCGGGAGCCGACCCCAGGACCCCTTTGGCCTCTCCTCTGTATGCCGACCTCGCTGGCCTGCCCCACCTGCTGGTGCAGGTCGGAACCTCCGAGACGCTATTGGACGACTCCGTGCGCTTGGCGGAGCGGGCGAGGGCCGCCGGCGTCGACGTGACGTTGGAGCAGTGGGAAGACATGATCCACGTCTGGCACTTCTTTGCCTTCATCCTGCCCGAGGCGCAACAGGCCATCGCCAGGATAGGGGAGTTCGTGCGGGAGCACGTCCCAGCCGCGGCGCGAGACGCCAGCACCGCGGCCTAGTGGGGCAGCACGCGGGCCGCTCATGCTTCGAGGGCCCCACCAGAGCGGGTTTCGCGTGCTGGACCATGCGCCGCCCCGCTTACCCTGAGGTGTCTCGAAGGGTGAGTGGGACTTCCTCAGAAGTAATTGACGGTGATTCCGCCGTCGATGACGAAGGTGGTCCCCGTGGTCCACGAAGACTCGTCAGAGGCTAGGTAGATGGCGGCGTAGACGATATCTTCCGCGCGGCCAAATCGGCCCAAGGGTATGCGGTTCAGCCGCTTCAGCCGCTCCTCCTCGCTGGGGAAGAGGCCCTCGAGTAGGGGCGTAAGGACCGGGCCGGGACAGATGGCGTTGGCCCGAATGCCGTAGCGCCCGTACTGCACCGCCAGCGATCTGGTCAGGGATAGCACGGCGCCCTTGCTGGCGGTGTAGGCGTCCTGAGGCACGGTGCACCCCATGAGGGCCACGAAAGAGGCGACATTGATGATGGAGCCGCCGCCGGCCTTTAGGAGCTCGGGGATGCCGTACTTGCAGCAGTTCCAGACGCCCTTGAGGTTCACGTTCAAGACGTGGTCCAGAACCGCCTCCTCCGTATCCACCACGGAGGTGTCGTCGTCGGGGAAGATGCCAGCGTTGTTGTAGAGGACGTTGAGTTTTCCGAAGGCCTTGACTCCCTCCTGAATGCCGCGGCGCACGCTCTCGGCCGAGCGAACGTCCATGGCGACGCCGATGATGGCTCCACCGGCGGACTCGACCTTGGCGACGGTTTCAGCCAGCGCGGCTTCGCTGACGTCGGCTGCGATGACCTGGGCGCCCTCCTTGGCGAAGAGCTCTGCCGCCACGCGGCCCATACCGCTGGCTGCGCCAGTTATGAGGGCTGTCTTGTTAGCTAGCCGCATAGCAGACTCCTTCCCGCGGCACTACACCATCTCGAAGTAGCGCTTGCGCTCCCAGTCCGTAACGGCCCTGCGGTGCTTCTCGACTTCCCACTGGCGGAAGGCGATGTACTGTTCCACGAAGGCGTCTCCGAAGAAGCGCCGGGCCAGTGAGCTGGAGCGGAAGCGCTCCAAAGCCTCGGGCAGGGAGAGGGGCAGGGGAGGCGCCTCCTTATCGTTGTAAGCGCTGCCCTTGAGCATGGGCGGCGGCTCCAGCTTCTGCTCTATGCCGTAGAGACCCCCTGCCAGCGAGGCGGCGAAGGCGAGATAAGGGTTGAGGTCTGCCCCTGGCGCCCGGTTCTCGATGCGCACTGAGGACTCGCTTCCCGTGATGACGCGCAGGGCGGCGGTGCGGTTCTCTAGCCCCCAAGTCAGGTTGACGGGCGCCCAGGTGAGGGGCACGTATCGCTTGTACGAGTTGACATTTGGGGCGTACATGAGCATGAACTCCGGCATGGTGGCCAGCACGCCAGCCGCGTAGTGGCGAAGGGTGTCGGATATCCCGTGTGGTTTGGACGGGTCCCAGAAGACGCTGTGGGAGCCATCGGCGGTCCACAGGCTCTGGTGCAGGTGGCCTCCGCAACCGTCTACATCGTCGGCGTACTTGGCCATGAACGTGGGGGTTACCCCCTGTTGGGCGGCGATCTCCTTCGTGGCGCTCTTGTAGAGCATCGTCTGGTCGGCTGCCCGCAGAGCTTCGGCGTAGCGGATGTTAATCTCGTACATCCCGGCCCCGTGTTCCCGGTTGTAGGCCTCGATGGGGATGCCGTACTGGTTGAGCATCTGGCAGACCCTTCCCACCAAAGGCTCGTCTATGGACGCGTGGTGGATGCTGTAGCAGTTCAAGCCAGGGTTCAGGGGCGTGAGGTTCGAGTATCCCTTATCGCGCAGGCTCTCTTGGTCTTCCAGAAAAAAACGCACCTCCAGCTCTGCGGCCATGTACGCCATGTAGCCCGCCGCCCGCGCCATCTCTACCACCCTCTTTAGCACCTGCCGCGGCGCTATCCCCAGCGGTTCGCCGTCTTCCGTATAGAAGTCGCAAACGGCGCTGGCGCTGCCCTCTTCCCAGGGCACGATGGCGAAGGTGCTCAGGTCCGGCTTCATGATGACGTCGGCGAAGCCGGTCTCCCAGTTGGAGAAGGGCAGATCGCCGATGACCTCGTCCTGGATGTCCCAGCCGAAGAGGACGTCGCACTGGGGGAACCCGTGTCCGGTTGCGCCGTGGAGGAACTGCTCGGCGCTGACACGCTTCCCCCTGTAGACGCCGTCCAGATCGGCGCCGCCTATCTTCACCGTCCTGATGCCGTGCTTCTCGATGAGCTTTGCAACGGTATCGATGTCCACGATGCCCCCCTGAGATGGTGTTCGGTAGGCGGAATTGTACACCTGGTGCGCCGGTTGCGGCTAACCGGCTGCGCGGCGAGAAGGGGCGACGGGCGCTGGCGGAGGGGGCGGGATTCGAACCCGCGAGGGCCCGGAGAGCCCTAACGGTTTTCAAGACCGTCGCATTCAACCACTCTGCCACCCCTCCGTCCATATGATAACAAGGCTCCCGGAATCTGGCGTCAGCAAAGCAACACCCCTCGCTCCGTTGGAGACAGCGCTAGGTTCCGGCGGGCAGGATTGACAGCTTCCGCGCCGGGAACTAGTATCGTGGCATTCCGGCGAGCCGGCGCTCGCCCAAGGGCAAAAGGTTGTGCCGTGCGGAGACCAACCCTGCCGATAGGCGCTCCTTGGCCTGGTCCCAGCCCCAGACTGCCTCGCGGCCTCCCCTTTTTCCTCGGTTTCGCCGCCCTGGCCGCAGCGTCTGCCTGCGGAGGCGGTAGCCCTTCGGCAGAGCCCATGCCCACACACCGCCCGCCCACGCCCATCGAATTCCGAAGTTGCGACCCCGCGGGGGAGATCTTCCAGATCGTGACCCACGGCGATGGCCTGGAGAAGTACATTCAACCTGTCCGTGACGCCCTCGCTCTGGCCCAGGAGTACTCTGCCCAGAACTACGGGTGGCAGCCTGCCACCCCTGTCTGCGTCCACCTCTTCGACCGGTCCACCGCCTTTGTCGAGGGGTTGCAACAGGCAGGATGGGGCAAGAACATGGCCGAAGAGTATCGGATCTTCTGGGGCACCGTGGGAACCGACCCCAAAACCGGTCTCGATGCGGCTTATATCGACGCTGGCGTCATAAGCGTGCCCAGATGGGTAGCGGGGACAGCGGTGCACGAGTACTTCCACATTGTCCAGTCGCACGTAGGCGGGACCGTAGGTTCCCCGGTGTGGTTCACCGAAGGCATGGCCGCCTGGGCCGCATCGAAGGTCACGGGGATGCGCTATAGCAACTGGCTAACCCTGGCACAGGAGGACGTGCGGGCTGGCCGTGACCGCCCGTTGTCCTCGCTAGCAACCTGGGAGCAATATCGGGAGTTTGCGGAGAAAACGCGGAACAGCGTCGATCCCTTCATCTTCGGATTCAAGGTCAGAGCGGCTTTCATGTTTCTGGAGGAACTGGCGGGCCCAACGGCCCCCGCGCGAATACTCCGGGGCTCCGAAGGGCGCGGCCCAACGTCATTCGAGGAGGCATTTCAGGAAGTGACCGGCCTCACGCTCCCGGAATTCGAGGCCAGGCTGCGGGACTTCATCATGGAGCAGCCTCCCTGAACTCGACAGGGACGGCACCAGCCGGGGCCCTTGCGAGGCCCTAGGCGAAGCGGGCGATCATCTC
>DAOUAG010000007.1:0-3887 GCA_034433815.1 Dehalococcoidia bacterium
AGGAAGCGCCCGGTGGAGAGGTCGTGGGTGTAGACGATGTCCGTGGCGTTGTCGAAAAGCTCGCGGTAGCGCTCCTCGCTCTCCCGCAGAGCCTGCTCCACCCGCTTGCGCTGGCTGATGTCGCGGGCGATTCCTTGGACCGCCACCGGCTGCCCGTTTTCGTATAGAAGCCAGGAGCTAACCTCCAGAGGCAGGCGGCGGCCGTCCTTGCGCACCACCTCCAGTTCGTAGACCGTCCTCCCGCCCTCCAGCAGCTTCGCCTGGGTCATGGCATCCGCCAGATCCCTGTGCTCCGGGGCGATGATCCGTGACACCTCCATGCCCACCAGCTCATCGCGGCTATAGCCCAGGACCTCCGCAGCGGCGGGGTTGACGGAGATGAAGCGATCGTCGAGCCCTATGGAGAAGATGGCGTCCGGCGACGTCTCCACCAGGGTCCGGAACTTCTCCTCGCTCTCCCGGAGGGCCTCTTCCGCCCTCCACCTCTCCGTCACGTCCTGGCTGATGCCGACGACGCCGTGGATCGCGCCGTCTTTGCCCTTGCCCGGCAGGTACCGGGTCTCGAAGACGCGGTCCCCCACCCTGACGGTGGCGGTAAACGTCTCGCCCGCGAGGGCCCGGCGGACGTTTTCCTGGATCTCGGGGACGTCGGCGTAGACCTCGAATACCGAGCGGCCCACGACTTCCCCTGGGCGCAGCCCCAGGGCCTCTAGGCCGGCGCCCTCGGACAGAACGAATTTCCCTTCCCGGTCCACCGCCCAGAGGACGAGGGGCAGGCCGGAGACCACGGAGCGCAGTAGCTTATCGCTATTGGCGAGGGGACATCCCTGGGATTCGTCGGGCATCAGGGTCCCTCCACCTAGGGCGCACACGCCACGGGGCCGCCGGCCGAAAGCTGCCGGAGCGGCCGCCGCCGCAGTCGCGCGTCCGCGCTGGGGTACGCTTCGAGACAAGTCATGACACGGCGAGATCTGCTCTCTACGTGGAAGAAGACGCGGCGGCGGCTTCCACCGTTACCGCCGGCCGTTACCGCCGGCCGGGCATCATCCTCACGAGCGGGTTGAAGCGAATCAGGGAGAGGTTATAATGAACTATCCAACACCACGCAGCGCGCCCCAAGCCGGCGCCCCCGGTGAGGACGGCGCAGCGGCTTCCACCCGCGACCCGCCGGACGATCGGATACGCTTCGCCAGGGACGCCTGCCCAAGTGACTGCTAGCTGCGCAAATCTGAGAATCGCGAAAGGAGATGAGTGACATGGGTAATGCGAGTACGGAGTCCGCAACCGACGGAACCCGCTGGCCGGTGGCTGGCCTCGGCCCCACCAACCGGGATTGGTGGCCCAACCAGCTTAATCTGAAGATCCTCCATCAGAACTCACCCCTGGCCAACCCGATGGGCGAGGGCTTCAACTATGCCAAGGAGTTCCAGAGCCTGGACCTGGAGGCCGTGAAGCGGGACCTCCGGGAGCTGATGACCCAGTCGCAGGACTGGTGGCCGGCGGACTGGGGCCACTATGGGCCCCTCTTCATCCGCATGGCCTGGCACGCTGCTGGCACCTACCGCATAACCGATGGCCGCGGCGGCGCCAACAGTGGCCAGCAGCGCTTCGCGCCGCTGAATAGCTGGCCGGACAACGCCAACCTGGATAAGGCCCGCAGGCTGCTGTGGCCCATCAAGCAGAAATACGGCCGCAAGATCTCATGGGCCGACCTGCTGATCCTGGCCGGCAACGTGGCCCTGGAATCGATGGGCTTCAAGACCATCGGATTCGCTGGCGGCCGCGAGGACTGGTGGGAGCCGGACGAGAGCGTCAACTGGGGTCTCGAACGGGAGTGGCTGCGGGACGAGCGTCACGAGCCCGACGGGAGGTTGAAGGGGCCCTTCGCCGCGGACCACATGGGCCTTATCTACGTGAACCCAGAAGGCCCCGGCGGCAACCCGGATCCCGTCGAGGCGGCCAAGTTCATCCGCCAGACCTTCGGGCGCATGGGGATGAACGACGAAGAGACGGTGGCGCTGATCGCCGGCGGCCACACCTTCGGCAAGGCTCACGGCGCCGGCCCCACATCCTATGTAGGGCCAGATCCAGAGGCCGCGCCCATCGAGCAGCAAGGCCTCGGTTGGAAGAGCAGCTTCGGCACCGGCAAAGGGCCCGACACCATCACCAGCGGCCTGGAAGTCATCTGGACGACGACGCCCACCAAGTGGACGATGAACTTCTTCTGGAACCTTTTCGGCTACGAGTGGGAGCTGACGAAGAGCCCCGCCGGCGCCTACCAGTGGGTGGCAAAGGGGGCCCCGGCCGTCATCCCGGATCCCTACGACCCGAATAAGAAGCACCCGCCCACGATGCTGACCACCGACCTCTCCCTGCGCTACGACCCGGTGTACGAGAAGATCTCCCGGCGCTTCATGGAGCATCCCGATGAGTTCGCCCAGGCCTTCGCCCGCGCCTGGTTCAAGCTCACCCACCGGGACATGGGCCCGCGCACCCGCTACCTGGGCCCCGATGTGCCGGCCGAGGAGTTCATCTGGCAGGACCCCATCCCGCCCGTCGACCACCCCCTCATCGAAGAGAAGGAGATCGCCGAGCTCAAGGCCAAGATCCTGGCCTCGGGCTTGACCATCCCGGAGCTCGTCTACACCGCCTGGTCGTCGGCCTCTACCTTCCGTGGCTCGGACAAGCGCGGCGGCGCCAACGGCGCGCGCATCCGGCTGGCCCCGCAAAAGGATTGGGAGGTGAATCAACCCGAACGACTGGCCAAGGTCCTGGGCACCCTTGAGGACATCCAGCGCGAGTTCAACGCCGCCCACGCTGGAACCGACGGCAAGAAGGTCTCCCTAGCGGATCTCATCGTCCTCGGCGGTTGCGCCGCTGTCGAGGAGGCGGCCCGGAGAGCCGGCTACGATGTGACCGTGCCCTTCACTCCGGGACGGATGGACGCCTCGCAGGAGCAGACCGACGTCGAGTCCTTCGCCGTCCTCGAGCCTGTCGCCGACGGGTTCCGCAACTACGCCAAGGACGGGGCAGCCGCCCGGGCCGAACACCTCCTGGTAGACAAAGCGCAACTGCTCACCCTGACGGCACCGGAGATGACGGTGCTGGTCGGCGGCATGCGCGCCCTCAACGCCAACTTCGGCCAGGCCCAGCACGGCGTCTTCACCAAGAGCCCGGGAACCCTGACCAACGACTTCTTCGTCAACCTGCTGGACATGAGCACGGAATGGCGGCCGGTCTCGGAAGCTCGGGATGTTTTCGAGGGCAGGGACCGCAAGACCGGCGAGGTCAGGTGGACGGCCACGCGCGTCGATCTGATCTTCGGCCACGACTCGCAGCTCCGCGCCCTGGCGGAGGTTTACGCCTGCGCCGACGGCGAGGAGAAGTTCGTCCACGACTTCGTGGCCGCCTGGAACAAGGTCATGAACCTCGACCGCTTCGACCTGGCCCGGTAACGGAAGTGGGTCCGGCGGGCGGTGCCAGCGGGGGCGCCGCCCGCCTTTTTTTCATTCTTCCGGCGGCACCCTATCGGCCGGTGCCACTCCGTGCCTGGCCCGCTTCGCCTCCTTCATAGGCCTGCCGCTGCCACCACGCCGCACCTGGATGATCTCCGCCATGATGGAGACCGCGATCTCCTCCGGCGTCTCGGCACCGATGTCCAACCCTATGGGCGTGTGGACCCTGGCCACGGCCTCGGGCGGCACCCCTTCCTCCAGGAGATGCTGGAGGACGGCCCCCACGCGGCGCCGCGAGCCGATCATCCCGATATAGGCCGCCGGCTTCCGGATCACCTGGCGCAGGCTGGTCTCGTCGTGCCGGTGTCCCCGTGTGACACATACTACGTACGTGGCGTCATCGATGGGATAGTCCGCCAGCACCTCCTCGAA
>DAOUAG010000008.1:0-8611 GCA_034433815.1 Dehalococcoidia bacterium
GGGCCCGCGGGCCCGCCCTACCCCGTCGCAGGGAAAAGGGTTGCTGCCGAAAATGCGCTTACTGGCCGCCGCTATCTTGCCCGGGTCCCGAAAGGAGATCGGCGAAGCTCCTGGCGCCGGCGGGTGCTTCAGGGATGGCCACGAAGGTGTTGTACTCCCGGAAATCGAACTCCAGGGTCATGGCGGTCGGCTGGCCGCTAATGTTCAGTTCGCCGTTGGCCGCCAAGCGCCGCGGCAGCAAGGTGGCCGGGTCTACCCATATGTCCATGACCACGGGTGCCGATATGCCCTGAGGGAAGGCGCTGGAGGCCACCGAGCCGCCCGTACTCTCGAGCGCCTCCGAGAAGGCCTTCAGGATGTCCGCCAGGTCGATGGTGACCTGGAAGTGGGCGTAGGTCTTGCCGTCGATCTGTTCAGTGCCCAGGTCCTTAACGTTGCCGCCAACCTTTTCCACCAGGGCAGCGTAGTCGAAGGGTGAGTGACCCTCCAGCCAGCCCTGGAAGGTTTCGGCGTCGGCCCCCATCTCGGCGAGGGACATCTTGAGCCATCCGGTTAGGGCGCTGTTCATGTAAAGGGTGTCGCCCAGCACCAGCACCTCTACGTTGCCCAGGTCCCCAAGATCGAGGCCGCCCTGGCCGCCGTCCATCCTCATGGCCAGATACATCTGGTCTGGCTCCCGGAAGCGGAACTCGCCGCTGGCCCCCACCGTCATGGCGCCCATGTTCATGCCGAATCTGAAGTCGGCCAGGACGGACTGGACGCTGGAGCGCATGGCCTCTACCGACTTGCCCATGGCCGCCTGGATATCGGCCACGAGGGCCCCGGATTGGGCGCCGCCGGATGAGGCGTCGGTCACGTGCCCCTGATCAGAGCCGGCTCGGTCTGCCGCCTGAGGGCTGGTCCCTTCGTTTCCGCCGCCACCACAAGCCGCAGCGATCACCAGCAGAGCGGCCACCACGGCGGCAGGCAGCATCTTCACCCATCTTCGAAGATTGCTCATCTTACGCCTCCTCACGCCCGCCCTCACGGGGCCGGCGTCCACCTAGTTAAGAGGGCAAAGGGGCAGCGAGCGTTACAAAGAAGGCCCTGCCGTGGGCCGAGCTGGGAATCCTCAGGGGCCGGAAGCCCCCTCGCCCGCTGCCGCCGGGTCATCGGCCACTGAAGGAGCGCCTGCGCCGGCGTCTCCCGGCTGCTCCCCCGCCGCCTGGGCGCTGACCTCGTGAGCCACCGGCGGCGCAGCGGTCCCGCTGCCGAAGCCGGGCCGCAAGAGCACCAGCGCCATCATGAGGCCAGCGGCGGCGACGAAGATGGCAAGCAACGCCAGCGAAGAGAATGAGGCCCGCCTGGGCCGGCTACGCCAATCGTATTGCCCGTAGAGTGCCATGCCTGTCTCCCCCTTGGGTGGAAGTGCCCGGACGTATAACGCCCAGGGCCCCTGCTCCGTTCCGGCCTCCCCTCAGGTACCAGATATTAGGACGTCAAAGGCCAGCGAGCGTTACTCCGACCCGCCCGAGGCGTTCGACAGGTCGGACCGGGTGCCAGGGGGTAGATCGGCGGCTAAACTTCGAGCTTCTCTGCTACTAGCTCCCGGTGGTAGTCGGCGTCACCCCACATCAGCTCCATCCACTTCTGCCGGCGGAAGTAGAGCTGGATCTTGTACTCCTTGGTGAAGCCGATGCCGCCGTGGATCTGTTGCCCATGGGCGACGACCCTCCGCGAGGCGTCCGATGTCCAGGCCTTCGCCATGCTGATCATCAGGTCGGCATCCGGCTCCCCCTCCTGGAGGCTCCAGGCGGCCTTGTAGGTGATGAAGCGGGAGCCGTCCACGTCGATCACGGCATCCGCTAGCTTGTGCTGGATGGCCTGGAAGGAGCCGATGGGCCGCCCGAACTGGACGCGCTCCTTGGCGTAGTTAAGGGTGACGTCGAAGTCCATCTGGGCCAGGCCCACCAGGTAGGCGCAGGCCGCCACCGTGGCCACCTTCTTGGTCCTCTCGACGATGGGCCAGCCCTTGCCCTCCTCACCCAGGAGGTTGGCCGCGGGAACCCGGACGTTCTCGAAGGTCACCTCGCACTGCTTGTCGCTGGCGATGGTCTTCAGAAGCTCGTACTTGATGCCCGGGGACTTGGAGTCCACCAAGAGGAGGGTTATGCCGTCCTCGCCCTGGCCGCCGGTGCGGGCCACCACCACCATGTAGTCCGTCACGTGAGCGTCTGGCACGAAGAGCTTCGTGCCGTTCAGCACGTACTCTCCGCCCTCTTTGCTGGCCTGGAGGGAGACCCCGTCCGCTGTCCACTTGGCGGAGGGTTCCGTCAGGGCCATGGTCATGATCATTTCGCCGGAGGCTATCTTGGGCAGGAAGCGTTCCTTCTGCTCCTTGCTGCCGGCCTCCATGATGGGGACGGCGCCCAAGACCACGGTGCTGATGAAGGGGCCCGGCACCAGGGCGCGGCCGAACTCCTCGAGAAGCACTACCAGCTCGCAGAGGTTCATCCCCGTGCCGCCGTACTCCTCGGGGATGATGAGCCCCATCCAGCCCTGTTGGGCCATCTTCTGCCATAGCTCCGGCGAGTAGCCCTTTTCGTCCTCCTCCATCTGCCGGACGAGGCTCTCCGGGCACTCCTTCTCCAGGAAGTCCCGGGCGAAGTTCTTGAGCATCTCTTGCTGTTCGTCTAGACCCAGGTCCATTCGTTAAGACCTCCTTCTATCCTTACTCTTTGCCATGTGGGCCTCGTTCGTCACAGGTTATCCCCGGGGCAGGCCCAGCCCGCGTATGGCGATGATGTTGCGCTGGATCTCGGGGGTGCCGCCGCCCACGGACATGCCCGTCTGCCACATGTACTGTCTTTCGAACCGGCCCCGCAGGGGCACCCATTTGGACTTGGGCTCCAACTGCCCGTAGAGCCCCATGATCTCCAGGCCGGTGATGGCCATCCGTAGCTGCATATCGGTGTTGAAGAGCTTGGCTATGGAGGATTCGTAGTTGGGCACGATGCCCCTGGCCTGGAGCGTGGCCACCCGGTACGACAAGAGCCGCCCGATCTCGGCCTCCACCGCGGCTTCGGCCAGCCGCGTCCGCACCCGCACCTCATCGATGAGCCGGTGCCCGTTGGCCTTTGTCTCCGTGGCGTAGCGCACCAGGTCCTCCAGCATCCGCTTGGCTCCCACGGCGCCGCCGATGGAGGAGCGTTCGAAGTCCAGGGTGGTGGTGGCCATGTACCAGCCCCGGTTCTCTTCCCCCAGGAGGCAGTCCTTAGGAACCCGCACGTTTTCGAAATAGACCTCGTTGAAGCCGTGGTTGCCCATCATGTCTATGAGCGGCCGGATGGTGATGCCGGGGGTCTTCATGTCCACAAGGAAATAGGAGATCCCCTTGTGCTTGGGGGCCTCGGGGTCCGTGCGGGCCAAAAGGATCATCCAGTCGGCGTAGTGGGCGCCGGATGTCCAGATCTTCTGCCCATTGATGATGTAGTCGTCGCCGTCCTTGACCGCCCGGGTGGAAAGGTTGGCCAGGTCTGAGCCGGCGTTGGGCTCCGAAAACCCCTGGCACCACATGGTCTCGGCGTTGGTGATGGCGCTCAGATGGCGCTTCTTCTGCTCTTCGGTGCCGTAGACGATGATGGTGGGCCCTGCCCATCCTACGCCGATGGAGCTATAGCCGATGGGGGCGTTGGCGTAGGCCATCTCCTCGTTGAAGATGAGCTGTTCGATGACCGAAAGCCCCAGCCCGCCGTATTCCTTGGGCCAATGGGGGGCCACCCAACGCTTCTTGGCCAGCCGCCGGGCGAACTCCCGGTAGACGTTGATGTTCTCCTCCCGAGATCGCTCGGCGTCCCAGTCTTGGGGCATGTTCTCCTTCAGCCAGTCGCGGATCTCCTGGCGGAAGGCCTCTTCCTTCTCCGAGAAGCGAAAGTCCATCTCTGGCTCTGGTGCGCCGCGCCGGCAGGGGGCGGCCTAAGGCTGGCCCCGGCGGGCCGACGGTCACGATACCATGACGCGTACGTAAGATGCAAGTATTTGTGGTTCTACGCACCGGGGTAGCGTGACGTCCTGGGGGGCATTATCTCCCCGCTTGTCAAGCGCCGGTGGGGGTATTCTCTCTCTGGGCCGGTATATGTAAGGCGGGTCACCGATAGGTGCACCGACTGGTCAGTGACCAGCACTCGCCGTCTCATACGTTTGTGAACCGCACAGTATGGCCCCGGGCCGCTACTGAAGCGCGCAGCTCCCGTCCGAGAGTCGCCGCAGCCGGTCCAGCACCCGGGTCGCCTCGGGCCCTTCGGCGGGCCGGGGACGGCCGTCCTCGCCGATGATAACTGGGGCCACTTCGCAGCCCAGGAGCCCGGCCTTGCCTAGGCGCACCCGCAAGATGGCCGAGAGGGCCGAGGGCATTCCGGGCTGAGCGTAGTCCACCTCATCGAAGTCGAAGACGAAGTTGCCCATGCTATACGCGATGATCCCCCACTTGTAACTCTCGATGCCCTGGAGGACGTGCGGGTGGTGCCCAATCACCAGGCTAGCCCCCGCCTCGATGGCCGAATGGGCGGCCGCGGCCTGGGAGACGCTTACGGCCTCCTGGTATTCGTTCCCTGTGTGCATCGAGACGACCACCACATCGGCCTGGCGTTTGGCCGCGGCCACATCGGCAGCGACGGTCTCCGGCGCGAGCCAAGCGACGCCTGGTTTGTCTGCCGTCGCCTGCCAGGAGGAGGGGTCAAAGCCCGTGCCGCTGTCGGGTGGCGTGCTCACGTAGGCCAAGAAGGCGATGCGCACCCCTTTGCGTTCGATGAAGACAGGCCCGTAGGCCTGGGCCACGCTCTCGCCGCTGCCGACGTGGAGGATACCCGCCTCGTTCAGGGCCAGCCAGGTGTCCTTTAGCCCTTGGAAGCCGTAGTCCAGGGCGTGGTTGTTGGCTAGCGAAACGATGTCCACGCCCGCCTCGGCAAGCCCTTGCGCGCCCTCCGGCGGGCCGCGGAACACGAAGTCCTTCGCTGCCGCCTCGCCCCTCGCCGTGAGGGGCGCCTCCAGGTTCACGAAGGCGATGTCGGCTCCCCTGAGGGTGCCGGCCACCGCCTCGAAGGGCCAGCCCGCTCCATGTTGCCCGATTCCTTCGCCGATGCTCCGGCCCAGCATGACGTCCCCAGCGACTGCCAGCACCACCTCCTGGTCAGGCTCCGGAATCGCTCGGCCAGAGTCAGCCGGATTCGGGCTGGAGGTGGCTGCGGCCGGAGTCTGGAAGGGCGTGGCTGCCGAGGGGGAGGGTGTGCCGGCACCGCCCGAGCACCCGGATACCAGAAGGGCCGCGCCCACGAGCAACAATATCGCCCGCACACCGGCCATCTTAGAGCGCTGAGAAAGCCAGTGCCAGGCCCCTATACAAGTTGCTGAGCTGGCGCCTCTATAATGCCGAGGAATGTTGGCTCTTTGCCCAGCCATGATCCGCGACCTGCCGGCGGACGAACGCCCGCGGGAGCGGCTGCGCCTGAGGGGGCCTGGCGCCCTCTCCAACGCGGAGCTCCTTGCCATCCTCCTGCGCACCGGCGCCGCTGGCGAGAACGTCGTCTCCCTGGCCCAGCGGCTCCTCTCCCGATTCGGGGGCCTGCCAGGCCTGGGCCGCGTCTCCTTCTCCGAGCTGCAAGCCGAAAAACACGTGGGCGAGGCCAAGGCCGCTCAGGTGCTGGCCGCCCTGGAGCTGGGCAAACGCATCATCTCCGCTCAGCCAGACCAGCGCACCGTGATCCGCTCACCCCAGGATGTCTACGCCCTGTTGGGCGCTGAGATGTCCCTTCTGGAGGTGGAGCATTTGAAGGCTCTTCTCCTCAACGTCCGCAACCAGGTGATGGCCGTCCGGGATGTCTACCACGGCAGCGTCCATAGCGCGGTGGTGCGGGTCGCAGAAATCTTCCGGGATGCGGTGCGGGAGAACTGCCCGAACCTGATAGTAGTACACAACCACCCCTCCGGAGACCCTTCCCCCAGTAGCGACGATGTAGCCCTCACGAAACAGATGTGGGAGGCCGGCCGGCTCCTGGGGATCGACCTTTTGGACCACATCGTCATCGCCAAGGGCGGGACGGCGAGCCTGAGGGAGATGGCCCTGGGCTTCCCGCGCGCCTAGGCTCGCAGCGCCAGCGCCGTGGCCTGTGCCAGGGCCTCCAGAACCCTGCCCCAGGCCTCATCGACCCATGACCGCTGGCGGCTGCGGTCGTTGGCGATTTCATCAGCCTCTGCCCAGAGGGTGGCCTCCAGGGGGCCGAAGAGACGGCGTACCTGGCGCAGAGCCTCCGGGTCCGCCTCGACCCAGTCGCGCAGGGCGGCGAACCGGCACCAAGCGCCCGTGCTAGCCAGGCCCTCGGGCACCGCGTGGGGTGGGAAGACTGGAACATAGATGCTGGCGCAGGGGCTGCCCAAGGCCACCCAGGCGCGCAGCGGCGCCCCCGCATCCTTGGGCAACTCGGCGATCATGGATGAGGTGGTGTTCTGGAACCCACGGACGTGCATGCAGATGGACACGCCAGTGCCGTCGGGAAGGACGTAGGGAGGGGGCGCATCGACCCGGTCGTCCGTAGCTCCGGGTGCGCCCCAGGGGCCCTGGCCGTGATCCCGCAGGTGTGCGGCAAAATCCCGCGGCGTAAGAGTGCTGGCGCCCCGGGCCAGGCAGGAGAGGCTGGCTGATAGGCGCCCATCGGCCAGACCAGTGGGGGCCGCCTGGTTCCGCCAACTGTCGAAGTCGGCCCCCGGCGGAACGTCTTTCGAGGCCCGGGTCCACTCCGTGCGAATGGTAAGACGGTTGGAGATTGCGGCGCTCTCGCGCACCGGCCTCGCGGCCCAGGTGCGGGCGCTCGTCTCCAGCACCCATCCCCCGCTGGGATCGACGATGAGGAAGGAGGAGAAGTAGGGCTCCCGCACGATGTTGTTGCACATGCCCCCCTGGCCATAGCTTTCGAGGAGGGAGGTAATGGCCTCCAGCGCCTCGTCGGCCGTGCGGCCGCGTTCCAGCCCCAGCCGCACCAGGTCCATGCCGATGAGCCCTTCTGGCTCGGCGTACGGGTCGTGGATGGTGATCACCTTTTCGTTGCCGATGGCCACCCGATTCTCGTTTACGCCGTGCTCAAAGCCCCAGAGCCAGGCCGGCCGGGAACCCAGGAGGGCGAAAGCACCCTCATCCGGCAGGTTCAGATACTGGGTGCGGAGGTTTCCGCCGGCCGGGCGCTCCGGGTAAGCCTCCACGACCTGGATCTCCGCGGGAGGCCGGTCGGAGTTCTTGCCGAAGAGGGCGCCCCGCTCGTTAAGTGCGCACAAGGTATCGCACATGGGCCGTTCTACCTGGGGATTACCAGCGTCTCTCCGACGACCACGAAATCGTCCAACGTGCGCCCGTTGGCCGCGGCCAGGTCAGTGGCATCGACGCCGAACTCGGCTGCGATGCTGTACCAGGTGTCGCCCTCCTGCACAGTGTACTCGGCCGCGGGAGGCGGCTGGGTGGGTTGTGGCGTCTCCGGCGCGGGGGTTGCCGGCGAAGCTGCCGGGGCGCTAGTGGGTGTTGGCTCGGCTCCGGGGGACGCGCCGGGCGCTGGCGTGGACGGAGGGCGCGGCGTGCTTGGGAGGGGCGTGGAGAGGGGGACCTGGGTGGGCAGCGGGGCCGACGCCTCCTCCGTCTGGCCGGGCTGCCCTGGGGGCCGCACCAGGAGCCAGAGGGCGAACACGCTGGCGATGAGAAGCGCGAAGAGGGAGGCGCGGAAGAGGGCGCCGGAGGGCATGGCGGCCACGGGGTCGAGGCAGGCGGCGCAAAGGGCCCCGGCGCCAGGCGGCGCGCCGTGGCCGGCGCAATACGCATTGCCGCAACGCGGGCAACTGCCCGTGGCCTCGGCATCGCAGGCGTAACAGTGCATCGCTCCTCAGGGGCCAGCTCGCCGCCAGCGGCAAGGGTTGGCCCGCTCATTTTAACGCCTGCGCAACCGTTCTGGGTACGCCCCTGCAGTTCGGTGGCGCTTGTCAGCTCCTCTTGCCCGGAAGCTTCCGCGCAAGAAGGGGCGCGCCGGCCGCGAAGCCGGGCGCCCCGGCGCTATCGCAACCCGTGGGTTCTTACTGGATCTCGGCGGTGGCGCCGGCCTCGCGCAGCTTCTTGACGATGGCCTCGGCATCGGCCTTGGAGATGCCCTCCTTCACATTGCAGGGGGCGGACTCCACCAGGTCCTTGGCCTCCTTGAGGCCCAGGGTCGTCACCTCGCGCACTGCCTTGATGACGTTGATCTTGTTGGCGCCGACGTCTTTAAGGACGACGTTGAACTCCGTCTTCTCCTCTTCGGCGGCAGCTGCTGGGGCGCCGGCCTCAGCGGCGGGAGCTCCGGCGGCCACGGCCACGGGTGCCGCCACCGCCACCGGCGCAGCAGCCGTGATGCCGAACTCGTCCTGGATGCGCTGGTTGAGGTCCCGCAGCTCCAGGATCGTCATCTCTTTGATAAGGTCCAGGACCTGGTCTACCTTGCTCTCTCCCTTTGCCATATCTCTTACCTCCTGTGTTGAGTGCTCGTTTAGGCCTTCGCTATATGCACATGGTGGTTAGGTCCCTTCCAACTGCCTGGCGCGGGCCTCGATGAGCCCTGGCAGT
>DAOUAG010000009.1:0-3520 GCA_034433815.1 Dehalococcoidia bacterium
GATGCGCTGCCCCGCGGCATTCGCGATGGCGACCAGGTGCGCGTATTCAACGACGTCAACAGCTTCAAGCTTCGGGCCAAGGTGTCGCCGTCGGTCCGCCCCGGCCAAGTGATCGTTTACAACGGGTGGGAGCCCTACCAGTTCGAGGGCTGGCAAGACCCGGCGTCGGCCGAGCCCGGCATGGTGAAGTGGCTGCACTTGGCCGGTGGGTACGGCCACCTGCGCTACTGGCTCATGCAATGCCAGCCAGTCCCAGCCGACAGGGGAATTAGAGTCGACGTCGAAAAGGCGTAGGGCGGAGGCAGCGGGCCAAAGGCGGCGGGCCGCTAGGCCGACTCTGCCGCCTTCGCCCGCTCCCGCTCGATGAGCTCGCGGCGTAGGATCTTGCCGGACAGGCTCTTGGGGATAGCCTCCACGAACTCGATCTCCCGCACCTTCTTGTAAGGAGCCACGCGCTCCTCCACGAAGCGCATGATCTCCTCTGCGCTCGCGCTCTGGCCCGGGCGCAGCACCAGAAAAGCCTTCGGTATCTCCCCTGACTCCACCTCTCGCTTTGGGATGACGGCCGCATCCAGTATGGCCGGGTGTTCCAGAAGAACCGCCTCCAGCTCAGCAGGGGCGATCTGGTAGCCCTTGTACTTGATCATCTCCTTCTTGCGATCCAGGATCGTGACATAACCCTCTTCATCGCAGGAGACGATGTCGCCTGTGCGAATCCATCCGGGCTCGGGCAGGGTCTCGGCCGTCTCCTCCGGCCGCTGCCAGTATCCCAGCATCACCTGCGGTCCGTAGGTCATCAGCTCGCCCACTTCGCCGGGGCCCAGCTCACGGCCGTCGTCCAACGAAACCACTTTCTGCACGGTGTCGGCCACCGGCGGACCCACCGTCATCTCCTTTATCCGGTGCAGGGGATTCACGTTGGTGACAGGGCTCGTCTCTGTCATCCCGTAGCCCTGGAGAACGATGCAGCCCATGGCTTTGGCCGCCGCCCGGGCCACCTCCGGCGGCAGCGGCGCAGCACCGCTCATGATGAACTGAAGGGAAGACTTCTCGTACTTCCCCGCGTCCGGGAAGTTGGCCAAGGCCAGAAGCGCTGGCGGCACGGCGAACAGGTTAGTCACCTTATGGCGCTGAATCAGATCCAGGCACTGGGCTGGGTCAAACCGCGCCATCACTACCTGGGTCGCTCCGATGGCGAAACCCGAGGCCATGAGCACCACCATTCCGTAAATGTGGAAAAACGGCAGGAAGTCCAGTAGCACGCTGTAGCTACTAACGAGCCCGATGGTACCCAGCTGGCGCACGTTGGAAGTCAGGTTGAAGTGACTTAACATAACACCCTTCGGCAAGCCCGTCGTGCCGCTGGAGTAGGGTAGGGCGGCCAGATCTACCTTGGGATCGATGGGCACCGGATAAGGCTCAGGTGGGGCCTCGGCGGAAAGCGCCCAGACGTCCTCGAGAGCGAACACGTGCTTGAGGGCCGGCAGGTGCTCCTTGAGGGCGTTAACCATGGGCAGCAGGGGCGTCATGGCGAATATCGCGGCCGCGCCACAGTCTTCGAGCTGGTGTAGGACCTCACGCTCCTTGTAAAGGGGATTGAGGGTGGTGACCGTACCGCCGGCGAAGAGAGTGCCGTAGAAGGCGACGAAATACTCTGGCGAGTTGGCGGAAAGAATGGCTACGCGATCACCCTTTTGGATGCCCCGGTCTTGCAGCAGGCGCCCTAAGCGTTTTGCCGCCTCCCATGTCCGGCCAAAGGTGTGGACCTGCCCCTCTGCTGAGATGAAGGCGGGTTTGTCCCGGAAGCGCCTGGCCGCCGGTTCTAGGAAAGCCGTCAGCGGCACCTCCGGATAGGGCTCCAAACTTAACCACGGGCTGTGGAAGAGCATGTGCTGTCCTTTCTAGCCCGGGATCCTAGACAGCCGCACCGCTACCTCGGCGACGCGGCGGCCAAGGGCGCGGGCTTGTTCCCGGTCGTCTTCCGTTACCTCACCATGGGCTGTCGCCCCGTAGTAGGACCCGGATTTGCGCATGCGTTCTGACCAAGGCAGGCCGACGACGATGACACCGTTGGCCATCAGGAAGTGCAGCAGCTGAAGAAGGGTGGCCTCGGTGCCTGCCGAGCGCGACCATCCAGCAGCGAAGGCGCCGCCCACCTTACCCACCAAGGCCCCGTTTTCCCAAAGCTTCCACGCATGGTCGAGCCACGACTTCAGTTTCCCGGTGACGCCGCTATAGTTCGGCGAGCCGACGATGACGGCATCGCAGTTCGCCAAATCCTCGGGCGGCGTGTCCTCAGCGCGACAGTAGCGCAGCTCCGCTCCGCTGACGCTGCGTACCCCCTCGGCTACCGCCTCAGCCAGCTGCTCTGTTAGCCCACCCCTCGAATCGAAGACGATCAGAACAGTCGCCACGACCCCTATGCTATCTCAAGCCCTTGTGCATCACAGGCTCTTACGCCGTATTCCCAGAAAGTCATCAGTCCCCGAGGAGGGTGGAATAACCCAGAGCTACCACGTCCTCCACGTATTCGGAACGCCAGCCCGGGTTGGGGATCGGCAGGCGATGCTCCCGGAACCACTGATGGATCTTGAGATACTGTTCTTCGAGGTAATGGCGCCAACTGTTCTCTTCCTCGAAGAGGTCCGGGTCGACCTCCTCCAAACGCTTGTCCATCTCTTCGGGGTCGATGTCCAGGTCCTCGCGCCAGTAGTCCGCGAGATAATCGAGGGTCTCCTCCAGGTTCCGGCGGCATTCGTCGAAGAGGGCGTGCATGAAGCCCTCCTCGTTTACAGGGCGCCCTCGCAGCCGCACCGCGACGGCGCAGGTCTGGCACAAGAAGACGAACTTCCGCGCGTCGCAGTTCTCGCGCTTGGAGCAGCCTTCGCAGAGCGGCGCCCACTCCGATGCTTCAGGGAGGCGGAGGTAGCCGACGTACACCTCGTCCGTCAGCGTGCCGCAGCGCGGGCAGGAAAGCTTATTGGCCAGGATGTCGTTAATGGCCCGCTGCCAATCTATCTGCATGCCATCCCTTCCGAAAGTGAGACGCCGTTCCGAAAGTGAGACGCCGTTATGTTTTCCGGCACGATACATCATAGGGGTTTTTCCGGGCGTGTCAAGGCGGGGGTGATCCCGCGGCTCATCGTCCCCCCTGCTCCTGACGGCCCAGATCCTGTGTGTACCAGGCCGCCTGCCCTGGCCCCTCTCTCACCCCGACGCTTAGGCGGCACAGGCCCGTGACGCCGGCAGCTTCTAGCTCCCTCAGCAGCCGCCCAGCGAACCATTCCGCGAGCCGCTCTGCCGTCGTGTTGTCGATAGGCAACACCACCACGTCCCGCTCTGGGATGACATAACGCCGCTCCGCAACCCCCACCTCGTACGCCCCTTCGCTCCGAACGATCCGTAGGGCAGGGCTAGCCCCAGGCAAAATCAACCTGTGGTCCACCTCGCTGCACAGAGAGGCCGCGATTCTCCTCACCACACCAAAGTCGGCGATCCAACCGATATCCGACAACGCCCC
>DAOUAG010000010.1:0-20920 GCA_034433815.1 Dehalococcoidia bacterium
CAACTGATCTGCCAGCGCTGCAGCGATGGCGTCCTCCAGGCCCCTTGGTACGCGAATGATCTCGTAGACCCGGCAGAGCGCCCCTTCCAAGGAGATCGGCTCCTCCGTGGCCGACTCTTGCGCCTGCCTCTGCGCCTCAGTCAGGACGCTCAGCCGCGCCTGGAGCCCCTCCAGCTTGCCACGCCTCGAGTTCTGGTCGGCCTCGATCTTGGCCAGCGCCTGCCGCGCCTCCGCCACCGCCGCCTCTAGCGCCGAACGCCGCGCGCCTGTCTGCGCCACCTGCGCCGTCAGGCGTTCCTCCTGATCCCGCAGCCCCTTCAACACCCGCAAGTGCTCCGCCATCTGGTTCACCAGGGATCGCCTTCGCGTATCCAGCCGCGCCGACTCCTTCTCGAGGTCACGCTGAGCGTCCGCCATGCGATGCAGCCTCAGCTTGATCTCCTCAGCCGCCGCCAGCAGGCGCTTGCCCTTCGCTTCCGCATCGCCAGCGTGCCCTGCAGCCGCCCGGAACTCCTCTTCCAGCGCCAGGAGCTCCTTCTGCCGCCTCTCGAACTCCTCGCGAGCCTCAGCCAGCCGCGCCTCTAGCTGCCGGCGCCTCTCCTCCTCGGCCGCCAGGATACCCTCCGCCCGCTGCCGCTCGGCCCCCAGAGCCGCTAGCTCCTGTACCAGCTCCTCTCTTCGCGCCTGTAGGATGCCCAAGCGCTCCCGAGAAACCGCTAAGCGCCGCTCCAACTCCCGGACGCGCTGATCCAGACGGTCCCTCTGAGCTGCGGCCGCCGCTGCCGCCTGGCGGTATTCCTCCAGTTGCGCCGATATGTCCGATAGCTCCCGCTGGCACGTGGCCAAGGCCACCTTGCCTTGCGCGAACTCCGCCTGCGCCTGGTCGTGGGCCGCCCGGGCCACCGTCAGCGCCTCCTGCGCCCGATGCCACTGATGCTCGTAGTAGGCCCGCAGCGCTTGCGTCAGCTCCTTCCGAATGCGGTCGTGCTCCCCTGCCAGCCGAGCCTGCCGCTCCAGCCGGTTCATCCGAGGAGCTATCTCTCTCATCAGGAGTTGGACGCGCTCCACGTTCTCGTGGGTGGCCTCCAGCCGCGCCTCCGCCTCTTCGATCTTCAGGCGGTACCGCTGGATGTCCGCGGCCTCTTCAATCAGTTGCCGCCTCTCCTCCGCCCGCAGGCTCAACACGCTCTCTACCAGCCCCTGCCCAATGATGGCGTAGGAGTTCTGAGTGGCATTGGCCTTCATCAGGATGGTCTGGATCTCCCGCAGGCGGGTTCGCTTCCCGTTGAGGAAATAGTCGCTGTCGCCGTTCCGCTGCCCCCGCCGCGTGATGGCCACCTCTTCCGCAGAGACCGGCAACCAACCATCCGTATTGTCTAGAACGAGGGTCACCTCGACGCGGTCCGCGGCAGCCCTCTTGCCGGACCCAGCAAAGATGATGTCATCCAGGCGCTTGGCCCGCAGAAGCCTGCCCGACTGCTCCCCCAGCACCCAGCGCAGGGCATCTGCGATGTTGGACTTGCCGGAGCCGTTGGGGCCGACCACGGCCGTGATTCCGGGACCAAAGACAAAGGTGGTCCGCCCAGCGAAGCTCTTGAAGCCGTAAAGCTCGAGGCGCCTCAGATACACTTTAGGTCCCGCTTTAGTTGTTAGCGGCAGCCAGCGTCTCCAGGGCCTCACGAGCAGCGTTCAGCTCTGCCTGCTTCTTGCTCCGCCCTTGACCCCGGCCCAAGACTCGCTGCCCGGCCAACACCTCCACCGTGAAGAGCTTGGCGTGATCGGGGCCCTCTGACGACACCAGCCTGTACTGCGGGATCTCGTGCCAACGCGTCTGAGCGACGTGCTGAAGCTGCGACTTGCTGTCGGCACTGGCACCCCTTTCCGCTATCTCCTCTAGGTCCTCCTTCAAGAGCCGCAGCACCAGCTTCCTCGCCTTGGGCAGGCCGCCATCTAGGAACGCTGCCCCGATCAGCGCCTCCAGGGCGCAGGCCAGATTCGAAGGACGGCTTCGCCCCCCGGACATCTCCTCACCCCGGCCCAACACCAGATAGTCGCCAAGGTTCACGCGCTGGGCCGCGCGAGCCAACGTGTCCCACCTCACCAGCGAAGCGCGGATTTGGCTGAGATACCCCTCGCTCAACCCGGGGTAGTCCCGATACAGTTTCTCCGAGATCACGAGCCCGAGTACGGCGTCACCCAGAAACTCCAACCTCTCGTTGGATTCGGTATTCTCCTCCGCTTCGTTCAGGTATGAGCGGTGGTACAGCGCCTGCTGGAGGAGGCTGGCGTCGCGAAATCCGATGCCCAGCGCCTCGTCCAACTCCTTCGCCGATCTGGGCTTGGCGACGGCAGCTTGCCTAACCATAGCTCAAAAACTCCCGCCCCGATAAAGAGAGCCGCCCGAAAGCGGCCCCGCCAACTGAAGCCAACGAAGTGTCCCTATCCCGCCCTGATGTTAGACTCCAAAAGACAACGTCTGAAAACCCATCGCCACAACGGCCATCATATGGCGCAGACACCACCCTGTCAAGGAATGACTGAACCATAAGACCGGGGATTTATGGTAGACCCAAAACTTATCGATAAATGGTTCAGCCACCTCACTCCAGCCGCCCGAAGCGCCGCTGAAGCCACCATCACCCTCGCCCAGGACGCGGGCACCCCGCTCTACCTCGTGGGCGGCCCCGTGCGCGACCTCCTTTTGGGCCGCCCCTCTTTGGACCTCGACTTCGTCCTCGAAGGCGATGCCCCCACCCTCGCTCAGCGCCTCGCAGACCGGCTTGGCGGCCGCCTCGTCGTCCACCAGCGATTCGCAACCGCCACCCTCAACCTGGGTGGTTTCACCATCGATATGGCCACGGCCCGCACCGAGCTCTATCCTCGCCCCGGCGTCCTCCCCGTCGTGCGCCCAGCCTCCATCCGCGAAGACCTCGCCCGCCGCGACTTCACCATCAATGCCATCGCTCTTCGCCTAACAGCTCCCAACGTGGGGGAGATCGTCGATCCTTTCGGAGGACGCCACGATCTCCAAACCGGGCTGATCCGCAGCCTCCATCCGGCCAGCTTCGTCGACGACCCAACCCGCATATTTCGCGCCGCCCGTTACGCTGCCCGGCTGGACTTCCGGATCGAGCAAGACACCATCCGTCAGATCAAGGACGCACTCCCTCATCTGCGCAGCGTCAGCCCCGCCCGCATTCACCAGGAGATCTCCCGCACTTTCCGCGAGGAGGCCCCGGAGGGTGCCCTGCGCCATCTCCAGGACTGGGGGGCCCTTGCCGCCGTCCACCCGGCCCTCAACTTCGATGAGACCAGGGCCGCCGCCTTTTCAGACCTCAGGCACCTGAGCGCGGCCGCAGCGCCCTCCGCTTATTGGCCGCTCCTCGCATGGACCATCTCCGAGTCGGAGGTGCCCTCCCTTCGCCAACGCCTCGCCCTGACCCGCAGCCAGGCCCAGTCCATCGCTCTCACGCCCCGCATACGATGGCTCCAGACCGGGCTGGTGTGGCAGGCTTTACGCCCCAGCGAGCTGGTGAGCGCGCTGGAACCGTACCCCATCCCCACCCTTTGGGCCTTCGCTGTCATGGCCCGGGGCCCCGCCCGCGAGCGCGCCATCGAGTACCTCCAACGCCTGCGCTACGTCCGCCCGATCCTCCGCGGCACCGACCTGGAGGCTCTCGGAGTGCCCCGCGGCCCCGTCCTCGGAGAGGTGCTTCGCCGACTCCGAGTTGCTAAACTTGATGGCGTGGTGAAGACTCGGCAGGACGAGGTGCGGTTCGCCCTCTCCCTGAAGCCTCAAACCCACACGGGCGGTAGCTAATGGCCAACCAACAGGACGAAGTATGTTGCGTCTGCGGGGGGCCCGCCGACGATACGAACTCTGCCACCTGCAATAGTTGCAACAGCCGCTACCACCTTCGCCTGCGCAACGATAGTCCTGGCGCGGATTGCGGCGACGTCTGGATAAACGAGCAGTACCTATCCCTCGAGTTCGCTTGTTTTATCTGCCTCGGGGCCGCGGGGCAGCGCTCCTCTGAGCCCCCCGTCGGCCCTCGGCACTAGGGCCGCGCCGCCGCTTGGTTTGCCTCCCCGAACTCCCCTAGGAGGGCAGCCACCGCCTTCGCGCCCCGGCGGAAGTCCTCTATGCGTATGTTCTCATCCGGAGCATGAATCCTGGCGTCCGGATATCCGATGCCACAGTCTGCCACCGCTAGCCCCAGCGTCTTCACGAACGGGTACAGGGGGCCGGTGCCCGCCATCGTCGGCACCGTGATGGGCTCGGCGCCGTAGACCCGGCGAAGCGCCCTCTGCACCACCGCCACGAAGGGATCCGATATCGGCGTCCGGGCTGGCCGCTCGCCGCTGATGTAGCTCACCCTCACGTCGCCGAACCCGCATCTGTCGAGATGGGCCCGAAGCTTGGCAAGGATGTCCTCCGGGTCCTGGTCGGGCACGAGCCGAAAGTCCACCTTGGCCATCGCCTTTGCCGGCAGCACCGTCTTCGCGCCCTCTCCCTCATAGCCGGACGAGAGGCCATCGATGGTGGCCGTCGGCTCCAGGTAATGGCGCAGCCGGTATTGAAGACCACGCACGCCCGTGACCGCCTCCTGAAGTCCGTACGATTTCAGCGTCTCTTCCTCCTCGCTGGGCATCGCCTCGATGGCCGCCAGCTCCTCCTGCGTCGGAGGCCGCACCCCATCGTAGAACCCTTCGATGAGCACCCGTTCATCCGGCCCTTTGATACTGGACAAGGCCCAGACCAAGCGCCAGGCCGCATTCGGGAGGACGGTTCCATAGGAAGAGTGGGCGTCGTGGCTGATGGTTTGGCAGTCCAACTGGACGTAGAGCAGCCCCTTGACTCCCAGAGTGATCTGGGGGAGCCCCTCCCAGGTCACGCCGCCACCTTCCCACAGGCAGGCATCGGCTTCCAGCAGCTGCCTATGCGATGCCACGAACTCCTCCATGTGGGGACTCCCGATCTCTTCATCCCCCTCGATGCAGAACTTCACGGCGCACGGCAGCGCGCCCCTGACCTCGCGCCAGGCGCGAAGGGCCGCGAGGCGGGCGGCTATGTTCCCTTTGTTATCGCTGACGCCCCTGCCATACAGCTTTCCCTCCGCTATCCGCGGCTCGAAGGGAGGCGATGACCACAGCTCTAGCGGCTCCGGGGGCTGCACGTCGTAGTGGTTGTAGAACAACAGGGTCTTGCCGCTCGCGCCATCGGCCCGAGCCAACACCACGGGATGCCCTCCCGCTGGCTTGGCCAAAATCTCGGCCTCGAACCCCAATTCCCGCAGCAACCCCGCCACGCGCTCCGCCGTCGCCTCGATCGCCTCTCCCCGCGCGCTAACCGATGGCAAGCGGCAAAGTTCCTCCAGCACCCCGAGCGCTTCCTCCAGGTGGTCGTCCACATGGGCCAACACATCGTCCATCACGCAGCTCCTCCGCCTTCAGAATCCAGCACCCCCAAGCATCCGCACCATCCAGAACCGGCCGTCAGCCGGGCTCTCCCCTGCTGGCATCGAGCGATATCCTAACCTTAGCCAAAAGAACAACGCCAGGCCATCCTCACGGTCGACCCCGACAGCAACCCCCTTCACCCCATTCTCCTTCAACCGATCCTCCAGCCGAAGCACCGCCTCCGGCCCGTAACCCCAGCCTTGCTCATCCGCCGCGAGCTCTAGCGCCTCCACCGCGGCCAAACCCTCGCCGGGCCAGCCGATGCGCCACCGCAACTCTCCGATCGGCCCAGGCGGGCCGGCACGCCATATGGTAGCACGGGACACATGCCCGCCTGCGTCGCTTCCTTCACCCGCCCCGGTTCCCGGCGTCACTTCGAGCCATACGCGGCCCCGGCTAGACCGTCGCTGCCGACCCATTGAGACGCTCCGCCACCAGCGCCGGCATCTCCCGCAGCAACGTCTCCCGCACGGGGCACGGCGGCAACGCTTCCCAGAAAGCTGCGCCGTAACGCTTGCTCATGATCCGGCGGTCCAACACCACCATCACACCCCGGTCGTTCTTCGTTCGGATCAGGCGTCCGAACCCTTGTCTGAAGCGCAGGACTGCCTGCGGCACGGCGTACTCCTCGAACGGTCGGTCGTACTCCGACGATCGCGCCTGGAAAACTGGCTCCGCTGGCACCGCAAAAGGCAGACGCGCCATCACTAAGAGTGAAAGCGCATCCCCCGCCACATCCACCCCCTCCCAAAAGCTAGATGTGCCGAACAGCACCGTCTGGGGGTTGCTCAGGAGCGCCTGCACCAGCTGGGCCGGGGAGCCGTCAGCCCCTTGGGCCAGCGCCTCGATCCCTGCCTCGCGCAACGGGCCTGCCGCCGCTGCGTGGGCTGCCCTCAGATCAGCGTAAGAGGTGAACAGTACGAGAGCGCGGCCCTTGGAAGCCATCCCCAGATCCACTATGGCCCTCGCCAGCCACTGGAGATACTGTGGTGACGAAGGCTCCGGCATATCCTTCGGCACCAACACCACCGTGGCTCGCTCGTAATCGAAAGGCGACCCCAGCGCCGCCGTGGCGGCGTCCTCCAAGCCCAGGCGCCGCTGAAGGTGCTGGAACCCGCCTCGGCTTTGAAGGGTTGCGCCTGTGAAGATCACGCTGTCCCGTTCTGCGTAAAGCAACCTCCTGAGGCTAGGCCCAACGTTGAGCGGCGCCCAGTTGACCACCGGCGTTCCGTCTGACCGGTGGCGCTCCAACCATACGATCCGCAGCGGGTCGTCCTGCTCGATGGCGACGCCGATGCCCTCGTACGCCTCCCTGATCTCCTTTAGCACCGCTTCGGCCTCAGCCACTACCAGCTCATAGTTAGACATCTGGGCCACATCCAGCGAGCCCAATGCCGCCGCTAGAACCTTCAGCGCCCTCTCAACCTGGTGCAGCCACAGTCGCAGGTTCTCCCACGCCAGCTCCACATCTGGCCAGTCCGGCTGCACTCGGGAGGCCCTATTGATTAGCAATCGGTCATCGCCCTCGTTGCCCTCCCGGTGCTCACGCATGAAGGCCACCAGTCTGTCCGAAAAGTCTTTGAGCGGTCCGCGGGCCCCCGTAGCCGCCTGCCGCAGTAGCCGCGAAGCCTCCGCCACCTGGGCGCCGGGGCCCAGAGCGAAAACCGTGCCCCGCAAGCCACGTTGGACCTGCCGGGGCAACTCCTCGCAGCGATCCAGCAGCTCTCCCAGGGCCCTCTCGCCGCAGGTGAACCCGAACTGCCGCGTCGCCTCGTCCTCCAGATGATGGGCCTCGTCGATGATCAGATGCCGATAGGGCGGAATCAGGCCTCCACCCACCGCTGCGTCCGTCAGCAGAAGAGAGTGGTTCACCACCACGATGTGCGCCGCCTCAGCCTCGCGACGCGCGCGTTGGTAGAAGCACGATCCATCGGCCACAAAGGGACTCCCTCTTGTAACACAGTCCGCCCCTTCCGCACTGAGTCGGTTCCAGGCGGCCTCCTCTTCTGGCGTCAGCTTGAGCTCCGCCCGATCCCCGGTATCCGTGGTCTGGAGCCACACCAGAAGGCGTGAGGCCACCAGCGCCTCGAGGTCAGTAAGGGACTCCGCGCCAAGAAGCGACGAGAAGCGGTGGAGACACAAGTAGTTGCGCCGCCCCTTGAGGGCGCAGGCCCGCAGTCCCTCCCCGGCCAGGAGCCCTTGCACCGCCGGAACGTCCTTCTTCACCAGCTGCTCTTGGAGGTTGATGGTGTTGGTGGAAACCACCACTCGCTCGCCGGTACCCAGCGCGTGACAGGCAGCGGGAACGAGGTAGGCTAAGGACTTGCCGGTGCCGGTGCCCGCCTCCACCATGAGGAGCCCGCCGTCCGCTATGGTGTCCGCTACGAGGCCGGCCATCTGGTACTGCTGGGGCCGCTCGTCCCACTCTGGGAATATGTCCGGCCGACGCGCCGCCGATGCCAACACACTCCGTACCCGCGCCGGCTCCACTCTCTGTGGCCTGGCCGGTGCGGTCAACGGCCTAACGTCGGCCTTGCGCCTGCCCGCAGGCGCAAGCACGCGCCAGTCTGCCGAACCTGCCTCCGCCAGACGGGTAAAAAACCCCCGCCAAGGGTACAGAGTCTGACCAACCCACGCCGCGATTTGCCGGAGAACTCCCTCCGGCAAGGTCTCTGCCCGCCTCCGCAACTCCACCAAGAGGCGCCACGAAGCCCAGGCGTCCTCGAGGGCCCGATGATGTGCCGCCACCGGGATCCCGAATCGCTGGCATAACGCCGCCAAGCCGTACTCCTGAGCGTCGGGCACGAGGATGCGCGCGAGGGCCGACGTATCGTGCACTTCGCCCTCCTGCCACACACCGGCCGCACGCAGGAACGCCGCATCGAACCCCAGCAGGTTGTGTCCCACGAGGATGGAGCCCTCGAGGAACGCCGCCAGGTCGGCAGCCACCGCCTCGATCGGTGGCGCAGTCCGCACGTCGCTCTCGGTGATGCCCGTAAGGCGACGGACAAAGGGAGGTATGGGCCGGCCCGGGTTGACGAAGGTGTGAAAGCTCTCTCCCGGCCTCTCCCCTTCCACCCGAACGGCCCCGATCTCGATGATGGAGTCCTTGGCCGGGTCGAGGCCGGTCGTCTCCAGATCCAGGGCGACGTAGATTTCGGCCAAGGCGCGCCTATTGTAGCACGGCCGGCACGATTTCCCCTAGAACAGATGGTCGCTCCTACTTGCCTGCCGCGGCGCCTTCCTCCACCGGCCGCAACTCGCCGGTGTTCAGCCCTTGTGCCGCATAGAAGCGCCCCGCCCGCAGCAGCTCCAACATGTGCTCCTGATCCCTCAACTCCTCCTCAAAGACCGTGACGTAGTAGCCAACACCGTTGGTCGAATGGCAGTCACTCGCACCTATCCCCCGCTTTCCGAGTATCCGCGCCACCTCCAGGGCGAACCGGTTCTCCCTCGGGGTGCAGCCCCCATTCGCTACTTCGATCTCGTCCACCAGGCGGAAGACAGGCATCCGCTCCGCGGCCTCCTCGGGCGTCATGTCGAACGGCGGCCGTCCGTCCCGACGGAAATGCACGGGATCGAAGAAGTGCCGGAAAGGATGCGCCACGATCATGAACCCACCTACTTCATCCAGAACCCGCCGCAGCTCGACGGCCCGCCTGATCCCCGGCAGGTAGCGATCGAGGCCGATGACGATCATGTGGCCCAGATCGGTGGAAACCTCCATTCCGCGGCTCACGAACAGCCCGCTCTGCCGCCGGAACTCCTCGATCTGCGACGCCTCCCATACACGGTCATGTTCGCTGATGTTCACGCCCGTCAGCCCGATGCGCCTGGCCTCTTCTATCAACTGCTCAGGTGTTAAGGAAGAATCGGCTGCGCCGCGCACCGTATGCACGTGCATGTCGACGATTGTGCCAGGCATAAGGTCTGACCTTTCCGTTTACGTTAGGATACCTGTTATCTTAGAACCCCGCGTTGGGACAGCGCTACCGTCCCTCGTGTATCGCAACCGATTCCTCGCTGCCTAGCGTCCGGGCAACGAACACCCTAGCATCAGGCAGCCGGACCCGCCCCGCGATCTCCCGCGCCTCACCCTCACTGCGGGCCATACAGAACAGCGCTGGCCCAGATCCGGCCAGATGTACCGCCCCGGCGCTAGCATCTGACAACGCTCTTTGGTACGACTCCAGCCCTGGGAAGACTCGCAGCGCCACCGCCGCAAAGGCGTTGTACGTCATCTCCGGCACCACACTGCCATCTCGCCGTAATCGCTTCGCGAGTTCCTCGCTGTGGCTGCCGTCGGTAAAATCGCGCGCCTCCAGGGCCTCGTACATCCGGCGCGTCTTGTCCTGAATCGACACCGGAGGTACGACGACCACTAGCCAGAGCGTCCGCATGTCAGGCAAGGGGCTCACTTGCTCACCCCGGCCAGAACAGAGAGCGACGCCCCCGTAGACGAAGAAGGGTGCATCGGAGCTCACGCGGGCCGCCAGCGAGGCCAGTGCGGCCGGTGAAAGCTCCAGCCCCCATAGACGGTTCAAGAGTCGCAGCGTCGCCGCCGCATCAGAGCTCCCGCCACCCAGGCCCGCCGCCACAGGGATGCGTTTGCGAATGCGAACCGTCGCTCCCACCGGCCGGCGACATACCTCCTGGAGCATCCGCGCAGCCCGCCACGCCAGGTCATCCTCGGGCGACCCTCCGCCTTCCCAAGGCGGCACCGACAAAGACTCCGACGGCTCTGCCGCCACGGTGTCGCAGATGTCTATGGCCTGCAACACCGTCCGCACCTCATGGAACCCGTCGCTACGCCGGCCAAGTACCTCCAGGGTCCAGTTAACCTTCGCCGGAGCAACCGTTCGCACGGCAGCTACCCTCTGGTCTCCCGCCACGCGAAGTAGAGCGAGCGCCAGTCGTCCATTGTGAGCTCGGCAGGTCGCGCCGACGGGTCGATCCCAGCCTCTGCCAAGAGCCGCGCCGATTCGCGTGCGTCAACCCGCAGCCCGATGGCCAGCGAGTTCCGAATATGCTTCCGCGGCGCAGCAAAGCCGGCCCGGGCCAGGCTCAAGAACGCCTCCGCGTCGTCCACCTCTACCCGGGGAGACTCCAAGACGTCGAGCCGCAATACCGCCGAACGCACCTTGGGCGGCGGGCGGAAGGCCCTGGCTGGAATATAGAAGAGCACCCTTGGCTCCGCCCACATCTGGGTCTCAACACTAAGATATGTCATGCGTCCAGGCGGTGCTGCCATGCTCTCCGCCACCTCGGCTTGCAGGGTTACGATGAGCCAGCGCGGCCTTGCCACAGCCCGCAAGAACCGGCGGACGATGGCCGTACCGATGAAGTACGGCAAATTGCCTACCACTACGTAGGGCATTCTGCCCCCGCCTTCGGCCACGATCTCCTCAGGGGCCTTGGCGAGGACATCGCCCTCCACCACAGCCACATTGGCCTGCCCAGCAAACCTAGAGCGCAGTGCCAGGCACAGCCGGGGGTCGATCTCCACCGCCACCAGGCGCGCCGCTCTGGCAGCTAAGAGGGAGGTTAGCAGCCCCGTGCCCGCGCCCACCTCGATTACGGTATCACCCTCGGTAAAGTCAGCGGCCGAAGCGATACGTTCGAGGATCCGTCTGTCCACCAGCCAATGCTGGCCCAGCGCCTTTCGAGGCGCGGCTCCCCGCGTACGGCTCACCCCTAGATCATACCGCCAGCGGCCACGCCCGCCCGGCGTTCAGTCCAGGATGCAGATATCGACCCACCGGGTGCGCCAGTCCGGCACATCGTCGTCGCCAAACCCGAGGTCGATCATGTTGCCGATGATGCCGCCGCCAGTGTCGGCCGCCACTGCATACCCGTAGCCAGGTACGTACATATGCGTCCCCAACGGAATAACCGACGGGTCGACGGCCACGATCCCCTTGTCCAGCCGCACGCCAGTAGCCGTGATGCCGCTGCCCCCTGCACTCGCAGCGGTGTACCAGGTGGCATACACCGTCAATGTCCGCACGCACACGAGTTCGCCACCCGGGCCTGCCACCACTGCCGGGGGCGGCGTCGGCGCAGGCGCAGGCGCCACATACGTGCCCACGGACACAACCTCATCGGTGGGTGGGATGACCACCTCGGACAGCAGCTCCCGCAAGATCTCCACTCCGTTCACTGACCGCACCCGATACTGTCGGCGGAAGTGGCCCTCTACACCCGGCTGCACTATAGCGGAATCACCCCGCGGCAGGCTGGCATCGTACTCGTAGCGGGTATCGAAGGGTATGGGCTGATCCCGATATTCGATGGTCTCCCGAATGGTGGTAACAGTGATCTTGCCCCCGTTGCCGATGGCCGAACCCAGGGGCGGAAACACCAAGTCCGTTGGCTCCACCGTGTAACCTGCTTCCGCCAGTACATCGCCCACCGTGGCCGCTCGGGTAAACACAGCGCGCCTCTCGTTCCCGAACACCACCTCTACGGCCACGGCGTGTTGCACATACACGTGCATGCCTGCCACAAGAGGCGAAGAGACCTCTGGCGACACGAGATCATGTGGCGAGACCGACACCCCCAGAGCCGCCAGGGCGTCGCCTACCGTAGGTCCCGGCGCTGCCTGCGAGGAGACAAAACCGTCTTCGTGTAAGGTGAAGTCGACCGGGCCAGTGGCCGCCCAGGGGCGTTGCCCCGGGACTGAACCTCCGAACACGTCTCCGAAGCCAAGGCGGAGGGCGCCTTCCAAGAGCGGCAGGGGCGTTAGCCGCACACTGAGGCTAACCCCCCAAGCCGTCCCACGGCTGGTGTTGGTACTGGCGGCTGGCGTAGCTAGCACCTGCGACAGGGAGGCCGCCTGGGTCTGGAGCATGCCGACCAGGCCGCCTCCCTGGGCCGAAGCTGGAAACGTGTCCTCAGTGGCCGCGGTGCGGGAGATTGGGACGACCAGGGCGATGATGGAAGAGGCAACCAGTGCCACGGCCAGGGCCAGATGGAGTTGGCCGTTGGGTGATCTTATTAGCACGGGGTGCGTGTGCCCTTTGGCTCATGGCGCTGGCTAACCGCCCACCGCCCTTCCGCTTCAGGTCTCAGCAACAGCACCTCATCTCGCTAATGGCCCGCTTTCTCGTTTAGGTCGGTCGTGCACCCGCTGTCGATCCGGACTGCGAGCTTATCTCCGGTAGCCAACTCCGGCCCGGTGGGCCTGCGGCGCCCGGGACTAACTGTTTACCGCTGCTCCCTTCCGGGCCTGACGGGGTTCGCAGCGTCCCGCCGCGCAGGGCCAGGCCATCGACGCCGCTTGCCGGGGACAGTCCTCACAGTGCCAGGACCTCGAGCGGGAATTCGACCCCGCTATAGCGGATTGCGGGTCCAGGGCACCGCTAGCTCCCCATCTAGCACGACCGAAGGCCATCCTACCACAGCTCGCATCGCCCGTGTCAAGCACCGCTTGCCCTCGCTGAAGGAACTATGAGCGATGAGACACGCTTCCTTTTCCGTCCGCATTTCCCCATAAACGACCGCCACCACCTGCCATCGCCCGTGGACGTCCTCAGACATCATCTGCCGCGGGACTTCGGCGAGCCATTATGTGGAAAACCCCGAAGTTCTCATTCCCTTGCTGGCCCCACACGCCCTGCGCTAGACTACGCGCTAGCGACGACTGAAAGGAGCCCCTCTCTAAATCTTGAAAGTCCGCAAGGCCGTCATCCTCGCCGCCGGTTACGGCACCCGCTTTCTACCCGCCACTAAGGCCGTGCCCAAAGAGATGCTCCCCGTCCTGGACACCCCTGTCATCCAGCACATCGTCGACGAGGCTCTCTGTGCTGGGCTCGACCAGATCATCATCGTCACCAGCGCCTCCAAACGCGCCATCGAGGACCATTTCGATCGCGACTTCGAATTGGAGCATGTCCTGGAAGCGAACCAGAAGTTCGCTCTCCTCGAGGCCGTGCGTAAGCCCGCGGCCGCAGATATCGCCTTCGTGCGCCAGAAGGAGCGCCTGGGCAACGGGCACGCCGTTCTCATTACCCGCCCGTTCGTTGGCGATGAGCCCTTCGCCATCTTCTTCCCAGACGACCTGATATTCCACCCGGTGCCAGCCATCCGGCAGCTGCTGGATGCCTTCGTAGAGCGCCAGCGCACCGTCCTCGCCGTGCAGCGCGTCCCCCAGGAGGAGATCTCCCAGTACGGCGTCATCGATCCAGAGCCTGCGGGCCCGCGCCTCCACCGCGTCAAGGGAGTCATCGAGAAGCCCCCTGTCTCCGAGGCCCCATCGGACCTGGCCACCGTCGGGCGCTTCGTGGCCACACCCGACATCTTCGACGTTCTCGCCCAGACGCCACCCGGCCGGGCCGGCGAAATCTGGCTGATGGACGCCTTCGACCGCATGGCCCGCAACGGCGCCGTCTACGCCTACGAGTACGAGGGCCAAAGGTTCGACACCGGCCGGCCCCTCGGCTTACTTCAAGCCTCCCTTTACATCGCCCTCCAGAATCCGGACCTCGGCCAGGCCGTCCGAGCCTACCTCCGCTCCATGGGGCTGTAAGCAGAGACATGCGCACCCTCGTCATCGGCATCCCTCTGCCCCATGTATCTTATGACAACTACTCCTTCATTTCCGCGCCTTCCTTTGCCGACTACCGGCGGCTCATCGTCCAGCCCCAAGCTGCCGGCCTCACGGTCCACGAGGTCGTAGAGGGCCAGGCGGAGCACACCACCTTCGCCGGCCAGCCCGTAGTCAACGGCCCGGCTTCCATCGCCTCCTTTGGGCTAGCTGACCTCCTACGGATGCGCCAGCGAGAGACCCGGCGCCTCCTGGAGAGGGGCGGCACCGTCGTCTGCTTCGCCTTTCCGGACGCCGGCGTGGGGGATGTGGCCACCCTCGGACACTGGCGCCTGTACGACTGGCTTCCAGCGCCCGCTGGGTTCCTGTACTCCAGCCACCTCCTTCCCGGCTTCGGGCGTCCCGGCGCAGTCCTGGTACAGGAGGATCACCCCTTCGCGCCATACGTGGAGACCTTCGCCTCCCGCATCGCTTATAGGGCGGTGATAGATGAGGAGGCAGCCCAGTTCGACCAATACGGGAGCGTCTTCATCCGCAGCCACGGCGGCGAAGCCATCGGTGCCACTTTGTGCCTCGGAGCTGGCCGCATCGTCTTACTTCCGGCGCTGGATCGCTTCGACGCGGACCGCTCGCTCCTGGCCGATACCTTGTTCGACTGCTTCCAGCGCCTGGACCAGGCTGCCGCGAGGGCCCAGCACGAAGGGCCCCCTACGACATACTCCAATTACGGAACGAACGATAGAAGACATGATAGGAAGGTAGACCAGACATGACCCCTCAGCCTCAAGGCCTCCTCTCAGGTAAGAACGCCCTCATCATGGGAGTAGCCGACAAACACAGCATCGCCTGGGGCATCGCCGAAGCTTTTCACGAGCACGGCGCGAACCTGGCCTTCACCTACCAGGAGGAACCGAAGGGCAGAATAGAGCGGAACGTGCGCGAGCTGGTGGCTACCTTGGAGACCAGCCAACCACCGCTCCTCTTCCCTTGCGATGTAGGCGACGACGCCAGTATCGAACGCCTCATGGAGGGAATCGGCAGGGCCTGGGGATCCCTCCACGTCCTCGTCCACTGCATCGCGTACGCCGATAGGGACGATCTCAACCGCCCCTTCTCGCAGATCTCGCGCCAGGGATACAAGTTGGCCTTGGAGATAAGCGCCTACTCCCTTAGCGCCGTCGCCCGTCTAGCGGCCCCCCTTATGCGCAACGCAGGCGGCGGCAGCATCATCGCCCTCACCTACAACGCAGTAGAGAAGGCCGTGCCCGGATACAGCGCGATGGCAGCTGCGAAAGCGGCCCTCGAGCTGGGGGTGCGTTACCTGGCCGCGGAGTTCGGCCCCGACAAGATACGTGTCAACGCCATCTCGGCCGGCCCCATCCGCACCCTGTCCGCCAGCGCCGTCAAAGGCATCACGGCCCTACGCAAGTGGACAGAGGAAGCGGCCCCCCTGCGGGAGAACATCACCCCTCGCGACGTGGGCAACACGGCGGTTTACCTCGCCAGCGACCTCTCCCGCATGGTCACCGGCAACATCATCTTCGTGGACAGCGGCACCCATGTTCTCGGGCCTCAGATCGCCGCCGTCTAGGCCGGCTCCTCTCCGTCCTCCTCCGGGGGCTCCCCCAGTATCTCTTCCCTGAAGATCTTCTCTCCCCGCCGGCGGCGCTGTTCCCCGGCCTCTCGCAGCATGTCTATGATATCCGCCAAACCCTCGAGCTCCTCCGCCAACTCCGGATATGAGCGCAGATGTTCTCGCAAGTCGGCCTGGCCCGTGATCACGTCCTCGAGGCTCGGTGGCCGCTCCGGCGGAGCCTTCACCCCTTTCGCGCCCTCGGGCTCCACAACCCCCTCACCCTCGGACGCCTCACCAACCTGCGAGACTCGGATGGCGTGAAGCATCGTCTTCAGCCAGCGCTGGCTCCCCGGCGATAACCGGGAGATCCGCAAGGCCAGCGATTCGTCTAGCCGGGAAAGAAGAGCATCGCCGCGCCCCATGGTTGCCGTCACCCCCTGGCCGACATTTTACGTCAAACCACAGGGCCCGGCGAGGTCTGCGCGCGAAGTCTGAAACCTTTGGCTACTGTTTGCCTGATCCAGAAGAAGGCGCGGCCTCGGGCTCCCCAGTGGCGGAGCCCGGGGCCTCCCCCCTCTTGCCCTCGGCCGCCTAGCTCAAAGCGCTGCCCACCTCCGGGCAACCCTGCTCCTGCACAGGTGTGAGCCCTGCCACAAAACGCAAGATCTGGAGGGCATCGACGGCATCTACGTCACCATCGCACTGAACGTCGGCCGTATCGATACACTGGGCCGCCGGCTGCATATTGGCCACGAAGCGCAGTACCATCAGCGCATCGACGGCATCCACCACCGCGTTGCAGTCCACCGATCCAAGGTACACCGGCTGGATCAACGCACAAGGCGGCACCGCGAAGGGGTTCACCACCGGGTCACCGCCTGCGCCGATGTCGATCTCTTCACTATCACACGCTAGGTGCTGATGCCCCGAGGGCTCAAAAGGCGCCGGGTCGCAGGCATCACCGATATCGTCCCGGTCCATGTCCAACTGATTCTCGTTCGGAATCAGCGGACAGTTGTCCCCCTTGTTCTGGAAGCCATCTGTGTCCTGGTCAAGGTTCCCTGGCGGGCTAGCGAACTGATCGCACACATTGGGAATGCCGTCGCCGTCATCGTCGCCCGTGGTGCTCGTGGCCCTCGGGTCCCAGCCATCCGGGTTCCCCGAAAGAGGACACGTATCGAGCCCGTTCTCCAGCCCGTCGCCATCGAAATCATACTCGCTGGGCACGAACCCAACGAACACGTAGCCGCCATCCGTTGGATTCGTCAGGTTGACGAAGCCGCCCTCGTCCACAGAGGCCGTGTCGGGGTTGTCCTGCGTGATCACGAAGAAGGTGGTAACCGTATCGTGGGGTGTACAGAAGTCAGTGATACTGCTGGGCTCCGCCACCTGCCCAGGATCGCCCGTGTTCTGAAGCACGAAAACGGCGGGGTAGCCCAGGCTAGGGTACAGAGGCAGCCCATTGATCACGATCCCGGGCGCGAACAGAAGGAACTGCACCGACACCCAGCTGCCACCTACGTTCGTCTGACCGTATTGCCGAAGGACCGGACTTAGCGGAGCACCGCTGGGGAACGGCGCGCTGCGTACCAATCGCTGAAGGTAATCCGGGTACATCTCAACGCCGTTGGGCAGTCCATCGCCATCGTCATCTTCGAACTGCTCACCGGTGCCATTCCCATCCGTATCGTGGAACACCACCGTCTGGCTCTGATCGGTCGTCGCGTCCAGTAGCGTGAACGGTATGTCCAGGACGGCAGAGCACTGGCCGTTCAAGAGCCCCAGCGTCGCGTGGGACAACATGCTGCCCACCACTGCCCCGTCCGGCAGCGCCTGGTCACCGCAAGCCACTGACACAGAGCCCGGGTCATTGGCAGGACAGGTACCAATCCCCCACGCCGCAGGCACGAAGGTGATCAAGGAGCTGAAGATCGAATCGCCGCCCGGTATCGTCAGCTCAATGGAGTAGTCGGAGTTGGCCCCCGCGGACGTGTTCGTTACGGCGTAATCCAAGGCCATGTTGTAGCTAGTGGCCCGGAGGCCGCTGCCCGTGGCCGCGAGCATAAGGGCAACCGCCAGCCCCGTGGCTCCTACAAGCCGCAAACAAGATATCGGAGTTCGCATCGTAGCCCCCTTGCCGGCTGTCCAGCCTACGACTGGCACAGCCATGTCTTCACTAGCTTCACCCGCAAGTGAAGACGCGGGGCGGCGTTTCCCGTTACCTTGCCCTCGGGCCTGAGGGGCTACTGCTGCTTGCCGATTCGCAAGAGCGACATGAAGGCCTCCTGGGGGATGTCAACGTTCCCTACTCGTTTCATCCGCTTCTTGCCTTCCTTCTGCTTCTCCAACAACTTGCGCTTCCGCGTGACGTCCCCGCCATAGCACTTCGCCAGCACGTTCTTTCGTAGCGCCCGCACCGTCTCGCGAGCGATGATCTTCCCCCCTATCGCGGCCTGGATGGGCACCTCGAACAGTTGGCGCGGGATCAACGAACGCAGCTTCTCCACTATCGCCCGCCCCTGCCGCTGGGCGTTTTCGGCGTGCACCAGGAGGCTCAGGGCATCGACCGGCACCCCGTTCACCAGAATGTCGACCTTCACCAGCCGCTCTGGGGCGTAATGGGAGAAGCTATAGTCCATGCTGGCATAACCCTGGGTCCTGGACTTGAGCTGGTCGTAGAAGTCCACCAGCATCTCAGAGAGCGGCATTCTGTATTCCAACAGCACACGCCCCTCCGTTGCCGCCGTTGCGGCCCCATCCCCGCGGCCAGACAAGGAGTCCAGATATTCCATCTTGACGTATTCGCCGCGGCGCCCCGTGACCAGCTCCATCACCGTGCCGATGTAGCGAGCAGGTGTCACGATCGAGACGTTCATCCAGGGCTCCCGCACCTCGGCGATCTTCGTTGGGTCAGGCATATCAGCCGGCGATTCCACCGCCAGCTCTGTCCCATCCGTCAGTTGCACCTGGTACTCCACGGAGGGCGCAGTGGCCAGGATATCCAGGCCATACTCCCGTTCCAGCCGCTCCTGCACGATGTCCATGTGCAGTAGTCCGAGAAAGCCGGCCCGGAAACCGGGCCCGAGGGCGGCCGAGTGCTCGGGCTGATATTGGAGCGCCGCGTCGTTGAGCTGGAGCTTCTCCAGCGCGTCCCTGAGCAGCTCGTAGTCCTCGGCGTTCGCCGGGTAGAGACCGGCGAAGACCATCGGCTTGGCTGGTTTGTATCCCGGCAGTGGCGCCGCCGCCGGCCGCGCGTCATCCGTGATGGTATCCCCCACCCGGCAGTCCCGCACCGTCTTGAGGCCGGTGGCCACATACCCTACTTCGCCCGCCGACAGACCGTCGTTGGGGGAGAACCACGGCGTGAAGACGCCCGTCTCCAGGGGCTCCAGCACCCGGTTGTTGGCCATGAGCCGCAACCGTTGCCCCGGCCTGAGGTGCCCATCCACGACCCGCACGTAGGCCACCACGCCCTTGTACGAGTCGTACTTGGAGTCGAAGATGAGAGCCCGCAGCGGCGCCTCCGGGTTCCCCCTGGGGGGAGGGATTCGCTCCACTATGGCCTCTAGCAGCCGATCCACGCCCGTGCCCTCTTTGGCCGAAACGAAAAGCACCTCGTCCTTCGAGAAGCCGATGACGTCGCAGACCTCCTGGGCCACGCGCTCGGGGTCTGCCGATGGCAGGTCGATCTTATTGATCACGGGGATGATGGCCAGGTCCATTTCCAGTGCCATATATACATTCGCCAGGGTCTGAGCCTCGATCCCCTGAGATGCGTCCACCACCAGGAGGGCCCCTTCACAGGCCGCCAGCGCCCGGGAAACCTCATAGGTGAAGTCCACGTGGCCAGGGGTATCGATGAGGTTGAGTTCGTAGACGCCGTTTGAGCGGGCCTCCGCCCCTTGGGCCCTCTCGTACCTCATTCTCACCGCCGCTGCCTTAATGGTGATCCCCCGCTCCCGCTCGAGGTCCATCGTGTCCAGGACCTGCTCGCCCATCTGCCGAGCCGGGATCGTCCCCGTCAGCTCCAGCAGCCGGTCCGCCAGGGTGCTTTTGCCGTGGTCTATGTGCGCGATGATGCAGAAGTTCCGAATGCGCGACTGGTCCATTCCGAGGCTATGGTAGCAGAGGGCCCGCTTGGAGAGAGAATGATGCGGTCCTGGAGCAAGTGTCCCGCAGGCCCCGGCAACAAGAAAACGGCCCAAGCGGGCCGCTTTCGTATCCGAAAAGCATGGAGGCGACGGCGGGATTCGAACCCGCGATCAGGGTTTTGCAGACCCCTGCCTTACCACTTGGCTACGTCGCCCCGCTGGTTGGTGCCGAGGAGGGGATTTGAACCCCTACGCCCTTACGGGCACCGCCCCCTCAAGACGGCGTGTCTACCTATTCCACCACCTCGGCAGCAACCATATCTTACCGATTTTCGACGGAGCCCGGCAAGGTTCCGGGCCACTGCGAACGCCCTCTTATTGCCCCAGGTCGCTCAGGTCCACCACCTCGAACGGCGGCTCGAAGTCGGAGTCCGATACCTTGGTGGAGGCCTCCGAGGCCTCAAAGCTTACCGAGGAATCGGCCCCCGTGAAAACCAGCCGCAGAAGCAGGCCGCCTTCGGCCATACAGATCTCGCCGGCTTCCTCCCCAGGCGTCTCGGTGTCCAGGTCACCCTTGGCGCTAAAGCAGGTCGCCTCTACCCCAGCGATCTTCTCCTTCGAGGTCTTGATGTCGATTCCCTTGGGCAGCGAACCGAACTGGCTCTCGATGGTGCCAGGGTCGATGAGGGACATAAGCGGCGCGACGGAACTGTCGGCGCCCGATGTGCCGGCAGACTTCAGGCACTGGTTCTGAGTGCACATGTAGCTCGCGTCCGGCGTGGTTATGACGATGATGTTGCCTTCGGCCGACTCAATGTCCACGCGAGACTTATCGCCCTTCTGATAGAAGGTCATGGCGGTAAGGCCAGTGCTGTCGGTCCCTGTCACGTCCTTAATTTCGTACTTGATCTTGCCGGTGAAGGTCGCGTACTCCGACGTAAGCTTCTTTATGGCGGCTGCGGCGTCCTCCGTCCCTCCACCAGCGGCCGTCGTCTGCGTGGCAGCGGTTGTCTCCACGCCGCCACCAGCGGGCGTATGGGTAGCAGCGGAGGTGCTGGTCCCGCCTCCCTCCTCCTTCTTCCCTCCGCCGCAGGCTGCCAAGAGGATGGCCACGCCTACAGCCGACATCATGAGGGCCGCGAAAAGCCACCGGCGTCCACTTGGGGATGCGCGCCACGGTAACGACATGAATGAAATCCTCCTCTCTCGTTGCCGTCATCTTCCTCCACCGGAACCGCGGCGTCAACC
>DAOUAG010000011.1:0-5863 GCA_034433815.1 Dehalococcoidia bacterium
CCGTCGCGTCCCGCAGCCGGCGGGCCTTCCGGTAGCGACCGGTTCCACTCGGCTATGGTGCCGCCCGCCGCAAGGTGGTCGAGGAGGGCCTCGCTGTAGAAGCCGCCTTCCTTGGCGGCCTGGAGAAAGCGCTTGTTCACCTCCCGCAGCACCGTTAGCTTCGAAGGGTCCTTGGGGTCGAGGTAGTGGCGCCGGGTGTAGGCCAGGGCGAAGATGGGCTCTATGCCCGAGGAGCAATCGGCGATGATGCTGAGGGTGCCGGTGGGCGCCACCGTTGTGCGAGTGGCGTTGCGGTACGGGAGATCGGGGTCGTAGCGGGAGCCTTGGAAGGCGGGGAAGGGGCCCCTTTCGCGCCCCAGCTCCAGGGAGGCTTCGTTGGCCTTCTCCTGGATGAAGCGGCTGACCTCCTCGGCCAGGGCCAGCGCCTCTTCGGAGTCGTAGGGGACTCCCAGGGCCAGGAGGGCATCGTGCCAGCCCATGACGCCGAGGCCGATCTTGCGGGTCAGCTTGGTGGCCCGGTCGATGGCTTCGACGGGGAATCGGTTCATGTCGATGACGTCGTCCAGGAAGCGGACGCAATCCGGTATGACCTTGGCCAGGCACTGCCAGTCGAAGCGCGGCTGGCCCCCGGCCGTCTTGACGAACTTGCTTAGGTTCAGAGACCCCAGATTGCAGGACTCGTAAGGCAAGAGCGGCTGCTCGCCGCAGGGGTTGGTGGCCTCGATCTGCCCTAGGTTGGGCGTGGGGTTGTCGCGGTTGATGCGGTCGATGAAGACGATGCCGGGGTCGCCGTTCTTCCAGGCGTTGGCGACGATGAGGTCGAAGATGTAGCGGGCCCGGCGCCGCCCGGTGGGCAGGCCGGTACGCGGATTGATGAGCTCGTACTCCTCGTCGGCCTCCACGGCCCGCATGAACTCTTCGGTAACGGCTACCGAGATGTTGAAGTTGGTGAGGGTGCGCATATCGGCCTTGAGGGTGATGAACTCCTCGATGTCCGGGTGGGTGACGGAGAGGATGCCCATGTTGGCCCCCCGCCGGGTGCCCCCTTGCTTTATCGCCTCAGTGGCAGCGTCGAAGACCTTGAGGAAGGATATCGGCCCGGAGGCGACGCCCATGGTAGAGCGCACCCGGTCTCCTTTGGGGCGCAAACGCGAGAAGCTGAAGCCCGTGCCGCCGCCCGACTGGTGGATGATGGCGGTGTCCTTGATGGCCTGGAAGATGCCTTCGATGCTGTCTGGCACGGGCAGTACGAAGCAGGCCGATAGCTGCTGAAGCTCCCGGCCGGCGTTCATAAGGGTCGGCGAGTTGGGGAGGAACTCCAGGCGGGTCATGAGCTCCAGGAAGCGCTCCTCCCAGCGGCTGGCCGCAGCTCGATCGGGGTTGTACCGAAGCTCCGCTTGAGCGATATTGTGGGCGACGCGCCGGAACATCTCCTCGGGCGTCTCGATAAGGCGGCCGGAATCATCCTTGGCCAAGTAGCGCCGCTCGAGAACGATTCGGGCGTTATCCGATAGCTCAAGCCGGCCGGCCGGTCCTCGCTGCCGGGTGGTCATGGCGAGTCAAGTATACATCGGCCTGGGGCGAGATCGGTGGCGAGAATGGCAGAGGACATATTGACAAAACGGATAATCGGATTACTATTTCACCTAAGAGACTAAGCCAAAGGGGGGCACCATGGTACTCTCGACCGCCGTCCGTCCGTCCGCTCAGAGGGACGCCCCGGCCCAGGCTCTCCGTGCCTTCGCCGTGCGCTTCCGCCAGAAACGCCCGGATGTGAACCTTTATGTGACGGCTCTCCCGGTGCGAGAGCTCTTGGGGCGCATCAACATCGACACCTATGATTCCCAGAATCCCAGGGGCTACCAGCGGCCGGTAACGCCCTCCCGTCTGCGCCAACTCTCCGCGTACCTGCGCCAGGAGGAAGGGGTGCTGCCCACTTCGGTCCTCCTCTGCATCCGCCAGCCATACCGCGCGGCCTTCGAGCCCGCCGGCGTGGGGGGCAGCGGCGGCGAGGCGGGCATGCTGACGGTGGACGCCGGAGTGCCCCTATGGGTCGTCGATGGCCAGCACCGCATTCTGGGCCTTCAGCGAGCCATCACCAAGGACAAGGCCAAGTGGGCGGCCGACTATCCTCTACCGGTGGTCATCGTGGAGGGTATCGACGCCTATGAGGAGATGCGCTACTTCCACGTCATCAACACCCGGCACAAGGGGGTGCCCGTGGACGTCGTGGACCGGCATCTCCTTACCATGCGCGAGGCCGAGGGCCCGGGGCTGCTGGAGCGCGAAGGGGAACGGGGTTATCTGCGCGCCAGGGCCACCAAGCTAACGGACCTCTTGAACAGCGACCCGGCCAGCCCTTGGCAAGGGATGATCCGCATGCCGGGGGAGCCGGCGAGACCAAACCACACCATGCGCCAGCACAGCATGGTCTCCTCCCTGGACCCTGTGGTCAGCGACAGCTTCGTCAAGCGGCTCAACGACGAAGAGGCCGGGAAGCTGCTGCTGAACTACTGGAACGCCGCCCGCCAGCGCTGGGCCAGCGCCTTCGAGGCGCCCGCGGAGTACGTCATTCAGAAGCCGTTGGGAGCAGGCGCCCTGCACATGATCTTCCCCGATGTGCTGGAGCTTTGCCGCAGCGCCGATGACTTCTCGACGGCGCGGATGTACGACATCCTGTCAGACGTAGGGCGCAGCGCTGGCTTCTGGCACGTCACCAGGGGGCACCACCTGGTGCAGCATAGCGGAGCCCGCTACGTGCGGGCGTTGGCCGAGTACCTGCGGGAGCGCCTGCCGCGGCCCGTCTTGCGCCGGGTCTAGCCGCTCCGGGGTCCGTCAGCGCCGGGGAGTGCTGCGGCCGGCGTCCCCTGGCCGCTGGCGATCTCCTCCCAGCGGATGACCCGGTCCTTTCCGGCCGCTTTGGCCGCGTACATGGCCGCGTCCGCCCGGTAGATGAGCTCTTCCGCCGATCCGGCACTCTCGGGGTAGCTGGCCACCCCTAGGCTGATGCTCACGTGTTTTAGCCCGCCATCCTGCCTGGCGCCAATGGCGCGGCGCAGCCGCTCTGCTATCTCTGCGGCCTCCTCCTCCCTCACACCGGGGAGTATGACGGCGAACTCGTCGCCGCCGTAGCGGTAGACGCACTCAGGCCGCACCACCAATGTGAAAATGGCGGCGCACTCCCGAAGGATCTTGTCGCCCGCCAGGTGGCCCATGGTGTCGTTGACGGCCTTGAAGCCGTCCAGGTCCATCATGATGACGGACACCCGGCCGCCATGCAGGTCGACGGCGTAGACCTCCCGCCGGATGGCCTCGTGGAAGCTGCGGTGGTTGCCGAGGCCTGTGAGGGCGTCGCTAGCGGCCATGGAGCGGGCTTCCAGCAGTTGCCGGTTACGTTCCTTGAGCTCTTCGTTGGAGGCCAGAAGCTCCTTCTCTCGCTGCTCCAGGGTGGCAATGGTGTGGTTGAGGGTCTGCGCCAACTCTGCCAGCTCGGGCGGCCCTTTTGTCTCCGCCCGGACGCTGAGGTCTCCCGCGGCCACGGCCTTCGCCGCCCTGCCCAGGCGGGACAGCGGCTGGATGATGGACCGGGCGATGACGTAGGACGCCGCCATGCCGAAGCCGGCGCCAACGACACCTGAGACGATGAGGAAGGAGAGGGCCAGGTTGCCCATGCGGTCGGCCCGCTGGCGGAGGAGGGCCGCTTGCGCCCGTTCGTAGGCGCTGAGGTCCTCCATGTCTTGCCAGAACGCTGTCAGCCAGGGAGTGGCCTTCTGCATGACCTCGGCGGCCGCTTCCTGGCCGGCATTCTGGCGCACCGTCAGCACCTGATCGACGGCCTTGGCCGCGGCGATACTGTCTTGGACGATCTGCTCCAGGCGGGCTTGCTGCTGTGGGTCTCCCTCCTTTGCCAGGTTCATCGCCTGCATTATGCTGCTCAGGGCAGATGTGCTCCGCTTGCGGATATCTTGGAGCGACGTTTCGTCGCCGGTGAGGATGTACTGCTCCAAGGATGCGCCGGCGAATACGGCATCCACCTTGGTCTCCTGGAGCAGGGAGGCGATGTTAGAGCGGGCCTCCATCTCGGCCAGATCGGCCCGGTAGGCTTGCACCAGCCAGACGGAGGTACCCACGACGCCGCCCAGTATGGCAATGAGCAACACGAACCCCCCCGCGATGCGGGTACGGACGGACGTGAGCAGGTTGGCTGCCCGCCACATCGTTTGCTGGCTACCCGTCGTCATGAGACCTCGAGGCTCGTACATCTAGTTTGCCGCCGGACTCCAGGGCTGGCGGCCTTCCACGTTGGGTTAGACGCTAATGGGTGCGGTCGAGTTACCCCATTTCGCTGTCCCTTCACGGCCCAACGAGTCTAGGGCGAGTGGCCGTCTTGGCGCGTTGCCACTGGGGCCGCGGCGTGTGGCTCCGGCGGGGCTACGTCAGCGCCAGTCGGCCTGCTGCTGACGGCCCGGATGAAGGCGGCGACCACGTTGGGGTCGAACTGGGTGCCGGCGTTGCGCTTTAGTTCGGCGATGGCGTCCTCGTGGCACATCGCCTCCCGATAGGGACGGGTTGTAGTCATGGCGTCGTAGGCGTCGGCCACCAGGAGGATGCGAGCGGCGAGGGGTATTTCTTCGCCCGAGAGGCCCTCCGGGTAGCCGGTGCCGTCGTAGTGCTCGTGGTGATGGAGGATTGCAGGCAAGGCCTCTGCCAGCGAAGGTAGCTGGCTGACGAGGTGGTGCCCCGCCAGAGGGTGCTGGCGGACGACGGCCCACTCGGCCTTCGTCAGCGGCCCCGGCTTCAGGAGGATGTCATCGGGTACGGCCAATTTGCCGATGTCGTGGAGCAAGGCACCGATCCTCACAGCCGCCTGCTCCCGAAGGGAGAGGCCCATCTCTTTAGCCAGAAGGCCAGCGTATTCGGCGCAGCGGCCGGAGTGGGCGTGGGTGGCCGGGTCCTTGGCGGCAAGGGCGGCGTGAAGGGCCCTGGTCAGTTCGAGGATGCGCATATCACGATGACCGCCGTAGTGGATGTGGCCGTTGCTCCCTGGGCCGCCGACTTCGTCCCAGCGCATTACGGTGTTCTTGCCGGCGGACTTAGCGGCGTACATGGCGGCATCGGCCTCGTATATCAACTCCTCTGCGGTGGTGGCGGAGCCCGGGTAATGGGAAACCCCGAGGCTTACGGTGATCTTGTTCGGGCCGCCGCCGCTGTACTCGGCCACCGCCTGGCGCAGCCGCTCCGCCGTCTGCATCGTCTCCTCCGGGCTAGCGTCGATCAGGAGGACGGCGAACTCGTCGCCGCCGTAGCGGTAAATGCACTGGCGGTCCGTGACCTCGCAGAAGATCTGCGCGCACTGGCGCAGGATCTCGTCGCCGTGAAGGTGGCCCAGGCTATCGTTGATGTCCTTGAAGCCGTCTATGTCCATCATGATGACGCCCATCTTGCCTTTTCGGCGAGCCAACTCCTTGAACTCCCGCCGGATGGTCTCGTGGAACGCCCGGTGGTTCCCCAGGCCCGTGAGGGCGTCCGTGGTGGCCATGGCTCGGGCCTCCAGGAGCTGGCGGTTCCGTTGCTTCAGCTCTTCGTAGGAGAGGCGCAGCTCCCGCTCCCGCTCCTGGAGGGCGGCGGCCATGTTGTTCAGCGTCTGGCCCAGGTGCGCCAGCTCCCGCGGCCCCGAGGGTTCGACGCGGGAGGCCAGATCGCCCGCACCGACGCAGTAGGCGGCGCGCTCCAGGGCGCCGAGAGGCTTAAGGATGCTCCGCGCGATGAGGCTGCCGGCCAGGAGGGCGATGATGCCGCCTGCGAGGCCGGAGCCGACCAGGAGCCAGAAGGCCATATCGCCCGAACGGTTGGCTGCGTCCCG
>DAOUAG010000012.1:0-15017 GCA_034433815.1 Dehalococcoidia bacterium
TACCAGCGCTGGCAGCCGCGAACGGAACGGAAGCTGGCGATGCGTAAACAGTGGCGAGACGACGAGGCAGGCCACGATCCGTTGTCCCAGCTCGTTTACCTCTCTCACCTCATCGGCAGCGACGAGACGCTGGCGCAGCCGGGCGGCGGGAACACCTCTGTGAAGCTGGAGGAAGACGACCTCTTCGGCTCTCGGGTGGCCGCCCTGGCCGTAAAGGGCAGCGGCACTGACCTGCGCACCATCGGCCCCGAGGGATTCACCCACCTGTATCTCGATCGTCTGGCCGCGCTCCGCGGCCGTCGGGACATGCCGGACGAAGAGATGATGCGCCTCATGCGGACCTGCATGCTCCGCCCGGAGGAACCCCTGCCCAGCGTGGAGACGCCCTTGCACGCCCTCCTGCCGGCCCGCTTCATCGCCCACACCCACGACGTGGCCACCCTCTGTTTGACGGACACCCCCAGCCCGCAGGAGCACGTCCGCCGCTTGTTCGGAGACCGGGTGGCCTTCCTGGAGTACGTACGGCCCGGGTTTCCGCTAGCCAAGCGGCTGGCGGAGCGCTACCCGGACGGCCCGGGCCCCGGAGCCATCGCCCTGGCGATGGAGAAGCACGGCCTCACTGTCTGGGGGGAAACTGGCGCCGAGTGCTACGCCCGCCTCCTGGAGATCATCGGCATGGCAGAGGCCTACGTGGCCGAGCGCGCTCGCGGCAAAGCCGTCTTCGGCCCCGCCGCAGCCCCGGTTCCGGGCGCCGAGACCCGGCGCTCGTGCGTTGCTAGCTTGATGCCGGCCATCCGCGGGGAACTCGCCGCCGCCGGCTGGCGCTGCGTCCTGCACTTCGACGATTCGCCTGACGTCCTAGAAGCCATCGGGGGCGAGCGGTTCCCCGAAGTGGCTGGGCGCGGAGTCATGACGCCAGAGCACATTCTGCGGGCCGGACTCAAGCCGCTGGTCGTATCGCCACATGCCATGACCCCGGCGAGCGTCCGCGAAGCCATCCAGCAGGCGCGCGCAAAGTACGTGGCGTACGCCGCGAGCCACGGCCAGCGCCAGCCCATCGCCGACTTCCTTAAGACCATCGTCCTTCCCGGCCTCGGCCTGGTGACAGCAGGCAAGGACAAGCGCAGTGCCATGGTGGCCTCTACGTGCTACCGCGCGACCCTCCAGGTGCTAGAGGGCGCTGAGGCGGTGGAGGAGTTCCGGTTCTTGCCGGAAGCCGATGCTTGCGAGGTCGAATATTGGCGATTGGAAAGGCGAAAGATAGAGGAGGCAGCGAGCAACCGCCGCGAGCTCGATGGCAACGTGGCGCTGATCTTCGGCGCGGGCAGCGGCATCGGCTCCGCTACGGCCCGCCTCTTCGCACGGGAGGGCGCCCACGTCGCGGCAGCGGACCTGCAGGCGGCCGCCGCCACGCAAGTGGCGGAGGAGATATCGAGATGGGCGCCAGGCCGGGCGCTGGCGCTGGAGGCCGACGTGACGGACCCTGCCTCCGTGCAACGGGCCTTCCGGGAGACCCTGGTGACCTACGGCGGCGTTGACGTGGTCTTCTACTCCCCCGGGATCGCACCTGGGCTACACGGCGTGGACGAGATGCCGGAGCCAGAGGCGGAGCGCCAGATGCGGGTGCACTACCTTGGCGCCGTTACGGTGACGAAAGAGGCCGCCAAGGCCATGATCGCCCAGGGCACGGGCGGCCGGCTCATCTACAACGCCTCGAAGGCAGCCTTCGCGCCCGGTGAGGGCGCCGGCCACTACGGCGCTTCCAAGGCTGCCCTGGTACACTACGTACGTAACGTGGCCAACGAGCTGGGCCGACACAAGATCACGGCCAACTGTATCAACGCTGATGCCGTCGATACTCCCCTGTTCCGCTCTTTCGTCCGCCAGCGGGCGGCCCAACGGGGCGAAAGCGAGGAGCAGACGCTGGCCCGTTACGCAGAGCGGAGCGTGATGCGCGTGGCTCTGGTTCCGCCGGAGGCCGTGGCAGAGGCCGCCCTCTGGTTGGCCTCGGCCCGCGCAGGACACACCACAGGATGCGTCATCACGGTGGGCGGAGGCACGGAGGGCTTCCCACGATGACAGTCGTGCCGTTGGCGCCATCCTGGCTGGTCATGACCATTAGGCACAGACTAGTTGGCTTACAGCTCAGGTTAAGAAGGAGCCCCGTATGATCCCACTGTCCAGAATCAAGGAAGCGGCCGAGGAAGGCCTAGCCCTCTTGCGGGCGCAGGAGGACGTGGAAGAAGCTGAGGTGTTTGTGGCCGCCAACGGCGTCTTGTTGACCCGGCTGAACTACACCTCCCACATACCGTGCAACGGCGTCGAGGAGCCCAAGTCGGTCGTGAACTACGGGGTCGGAGTCCAGGCGGTCTTCCGCGGCCCTGACGGCAGCCGGCGCGTAGGATTCGGGTCAGAGCCTTCGGACATCAGCCTGGACGGCGTGCGGTCCGCCCTGGAAAAGGCGCGCAGCGGCGCCGTGGCCGACCCGGAGTTCGTATCCTTGGCCCGCCCCACAGGTGAGAAGCGCTCCCTCACTAGCTACCACGACCCTAACCTCATGGAGATCCGTGACGCCGACCTGGTGGACGCCGGCTGGCGGGTGGTCAACGGGGCGCTGCGCGTGTTCGAGACATCGGAGTCCCTAGCCAGCTTGGCGGGGAGCCCTGAGCGCTTACGTGACCTCGGCCTTATCGTGGGTGGCGACGTCACCATCCTCCAGGAGCGCATGGCCGTGGCCTCCCACGCCATGCCCCAGGTGCAGACCGACGAGTCCACCCTCATCATGTCCTTCATCACGTCCATGGTGGAGCGGGAGGGATCCAAGGGCAGCGGCTACAGCGCTTCCACCACACTCAAGGGTTTCACCGATGAGGCTGGGGTAGAGGCCGCCCGCAACGCCATCAGGGGCGCTGGTGGCGTACGTGTGCCCAGCGGGGACTACCGGGTCGTGCTGGGCCGCGGCGCCGTGATGGAGCTGCTTCACTATCTGGTGGTGCCGGGCCTGGAGGCAGGCATGTTCTACGCTGCCGGCTCCCCCTTCATGGGCAAACTGGGCAAGCAAGTGGCATCCCCCAAGTTCAGCCTCTACGACGACGGGGCCAGCAAGGGGCTTGTCGGCTCCAAAGGGATCACCTGCGAAGGGCTCCCCACTGGCCGGACTGAGCTCATCAAGAACGGCGTCCTGGTGGGGCTCCTGTGCAACTACTACGAATCGCAGCGCCTTCAGCGCGATGCCAAGGCTAAGGAGAAGCTGGGAGCTGACCCCAAGGATTGGCCCAGCGCTTTCGTGCCCCGCAACGGCTTCCGCTTTGCCCGAGGCGGCGGCCGCCACTTCGATGCCCAGCCGGGGGTGCATCCCACCAACGTCATCGTCCCGGGCGACGTCGAGAGCACGGAGGCCCTTTGCCAAATGGTGGGCGATGGCCTCTACATCGGCCGCCTGTGGTATACCTACCCCATCAACGGCCTGAGGGCGGGCGACTTCACCGGAACCGTGGTGGCCGACTCCTACGTCATTCGGGACGGGAAGATCGCAGAAGCCATCCGCCCCAACACGCTGCGCCTGAACGATAACATCCTCAACGTGCTCCAGGGCATAATCGGCGTCTCCAAACAGGCCAAGCCGACCCTGGTGTGGGCGGCGGACGAGATCACCTATGCCCCCGAGGTGGCCGTAGAGAAGATCCACGTTGACGCCATCGCCGAATACATGGACACGCTCTAGGCAGAGCGCGCGCAGGGCGCTGGCCGCTGCGGCGGTGGCCCTGGGCCTCATCTTCGCGGCCGCCGGCTGTGGCTCAGGAGAGACGGAACCGACGCCGCCGCCCGTCTTTCAGGGGCAGGCTGTGCAGATCTTCCTGCGGGAGGCCTACAAGACCGGTTGGTTTAGCGAGGGCGACCCCATAAAGATCACGTCGGAGCCGATGCTCTGGGCGGACGCCTTGACCAAAGCGCGGGAACTCGGCCTCTCTCTGTATCCGACGCTACCGGGGACGCCGCCCTTTCCCGACGGCCTGCCGGGCTGGCTAATGACGGCCCGGGGCGACTTCTATGCCACCGCGGCGGAGGGAAGGACGCCCGAGCCCGGCACTCCCCGCCGGCCCGCTATGGCCGTGGCCTTCGTCGACCGACAGGGCCGCATCACTTATAGCCTGCGCTTCCTGGATGCCAGCCCCGCTCCATCGCCGGCGACGCCCTAGCGCCCGCGCGCCAGGCCGCCCGCTACCCCCGAAGCGCCGGCACCGAAGAGGCGTCCGCCACCGCCAAGCCGCGGCGCGCCAAAAGGATCGCCTGCTGGCCGATGATCTCGAACCCGGTGCCCACGGTGCCGCCCGCCAGATAGCGTTTGTACATGTTCTCCAGGATCACAGCCAGCTTGAAGTGCGCCAGCACCGTGTAGAAGTCCAGATCCCTCAGGTCCGTCCCGCTCTTCTCCTGATAGCGGGCCGCCGCCTCCTCCCAGGTCGGAAAACCAGGGAGGACCATCACGGAGGCGCCGGCGACAGCGAAAGTCGCCGTCTCGGTACCCCGGTCCGGCCAGTACATGCGCAGCATCCCCAGGTCAGCCAGGGAGTCGCCGAGGGTGCTCATCTCCCAGTCTAAGACAGCGATGATGCGGCCCTCCGGGCTCAGGATGGCGTTATCGAGACGATAGTCGCCGTGGACGATGCCGGGCTTGCGCTCCGCCGGGATCGCCCTGGCTAACCGCCGGGCCAGCTCGTCCATCTCGGGCGTCTCCCGGTACCTTATCTGATCCAACTGCTGGGAGAAGCGCCGCACCTGCCGCTCCAGGTAACCCTGCGGCCGTCCGAAGTCCCCCAAGCCTATCTCCTCGGGGACAAAGGAGTGTAAGTGGACCAGCACATCGATGAGCTCCTCGCCGATGCGCCGCCGCTGAGTTTCGTCGAACTTCGCCGCGACCTCGTGGGGGTCGACAGCGATAAACCCGTCGACGAACTCCATCACGTAGAACTGGGCGCCGATCACCGACTCGTCAGGGCAGAAGGCGTAGGGCTTGGGCACCGGAAACCCCGTCGGGTGCAAGGCAGAGATGACCCGGAACTCGCGCCCCATGTCGTGGGCCGTGGCCTGGACGTGAGACAGGGGCGGACGCCGCAGCACCCACGTCTGCCCGTCGCCGTCCAGCCGGTAGGTGATGTTGGACCGGCCGTGTCCGATGACGCGGGCCGTCAGCTCCGACACCGGAGCGATGTGCTCCCGGAACCAGGGCAGCAGCCGCTCCAGGTCCAGCCCGGGGGGCGACTCAGGCACGTCCGGCCCCCCGTTTCCGGGCGTTGGCCCAGCCCACGGTGACACCAGGGCCGCCCGCGTCTACAATAACAGCGGCTAGGGGGCCACCAGTTAACGTTAAGGGAAGAGGTGAGTCCATGCCCATCGATTTTAACCTGCCGCCAGACGTCGAGGAAGTCCGCCTGAAGGTGCGGCGCTTCATGGAAGAGGAGGTGCGCCCGAGGGAGCGCGAGCTGTTGCGAGAGGAGGCCGACCGTAGCGCCTACGTCCGGGCCATCATGGAGATGCGGCAGAAGGCCCGGGCCCAGGGGCTGTGGAACCCGCACCTGCCGCCGGAGTGGGGCGGCATGGGCCTCGGCCCGACAGCGATGGCCTTCGTCTCCGCCGAAGCGGGCCGGACGATGCTGGGCCCTTTCGTCATCAATGCCCAGGCCCCCGACGAGGGCAACATGCACACCCTCTTGCACTGGGGAACGCCGGAACAGAAGGAGAAGTACCTGCGCCCGCTGGCTGAGGGGACCTGCCGCTCTTTCTTCGCCATGACCGAGCCCGAGGTGGCGGGCTCCGACCCCACCCTCATCCAGACCACGGCGGTCCTCGAGGGGGACGAATGGGTGATCAACGGCCACAAGTGGTTCTCCTCCGGCGCCAGGGGAGCCAAGTTCGGCATCCTCATCGCCTGCACCGACCCCGACGCCGATCCGCCCCAGGCCCGCAACTCCGCCTTCATCATCGACCTGCCCGCCGAAGGCTTCGAGATCGTGCGGGACGTGGAGACGATGGCCGGCGCTGGCAACCACCCGGAGCTGCGGCTCACCAACGTCCGGGTCCCTAAAGAGAACATGCTCGGCGGCCGGGGCGACGGCCACCGCTTGGGGCAATACCGCCTCGGGCCGGCCCGGCTGGCCCACTGCATGCGCTGGATAGGTCAGGCCGAGGTGGCCCTGGAGATGCTGGTGGATCGGGCGCTGAAGCGCTACTCCCACGGCTCCTACCTGGCGGAGAAGCAGGCCATCCAGTGGATGATGGCTGAGTCCGCTATGGAGTTGTACACAGGGAAGCTCATGGTGCTGCACGCTGCCTACAAGATCGAAAAGGGGCTGCCCTTCCGCCAGGAGGTGTCCATGGCCAAGGTGCACGTGGCCAACGCCCTCTGGCGCATCATCGACCGCGCCATCCAGGTGCACGGCGCGCTGGGCATCAGCAAGGACACGCCGCTGGAAGCGATGATGCGGGGCGCCCGTTTCGCCCGCCTGGCCGACGGCGCCGATGAGGTCCACATGCAGACCATCGCCCGTAACGTCATCGCCGCCTACAAGGAGCACGGCAGCACTCGCAGCGCCACCGGCGACCTGTTGTAAGAGCGGCTAGGGAACGGAGAGCACCTGGCCGGGATATATGAGGTTCGGGTCCGGCCCGATCACCGTGGCGTTGGCCTCGTACAACCCCCGCCAGCCGGGGAGCCCCAGCTTGGCGGCGATCCCGGACAGGGTGTCCCCCGGCTGGACCGTGTAGGTGCGGGCCGGCTGAAGCGCCGGCGGCGAAGCCACGGCTCCCACCTGGGCCTCAAGGCGCTCCACCCGGGCCGACAGGTCCCTGACCGCTCGCATGACCTCTTCGAACTCCTGACTAGACATTCCGCCCTCCTCTGTCCCGATTGCGGCTTCCCGCAGGGCCTCCCACATCTCTTGGCTCATGTGCTCGTAGGACCAAAAGCTCACCCCAAGCGACCCCCTGGCGGCAGCCATCGCCGCAAACCCGCGGACGTCCGCCGGCTGCGGGTAGCGCACGCCATCCTCCTGGTACAAGCCGCCGACGGGGAAGACGCACGCGGGGGTGATGCCCACCGCTGCGTAGTCCTCATACATCGCCGCCAGCGCCTCCGCCATCGGCCGACGAAAGGCGTTCCAGTACACCTGGGGCGCCGCCCCCGTGCAGTGCGCTGCGAAGACATGGAAGGGGAAGGAGCGGTGGTAGCGGGCGATGGCAAAGCTGCTGAAGTACAAAGGGTACTCCGGCCCCAGGCCCTCTCGCAGCCGACTGCACAGCTCCTCCGCTGCCTCCGGATGCCCCTCGAACTCGCTCTCCACGTCCAGCACCAGGAATCCGGCCTCCCCGTAGCCGGCCGTCTCGAGAGCGCGCTGGGCCTCGGCCCTGGGGTCCCGCCCGTAGCAGTAGCCCCAGCCACCGACCGCTAGGCCCCGGTCCTTCAAGGCCCTGCCGATCTCGCGCCAAGGGGCTCCCTGATCGAACCAATGGCCGCCGTCCCAGGCCTTCACGATGGCCCCGGCGCAGCCCGCCTCCTTAAGCCTCCGCGCGACGAGATCGGCGTCGCCGCCATCGCAGCGGCGCCAATTCCAGATCCATACCCACTTGCCGGCGAGAAACCCCATCACTGCCACCTCCGCTCCCCTTGCCTGATGCCTCGGGCCCGTTGGCACGTATGTTCTTCTAGCGCCCATCCCATCCGCAAGGGGGAAGTGGCGCTAGTCGGCCTGGGGGTGGGTTGTCGCATCGGACAGGCCCCTGTTACCCTATTGCCACCCCAGGGAAGGAGGCACCGATAATGCCCGAGACAGGCCGAGCAGCGGTCTTCATCGACACCGGCAAGCCCTTCGAGATACGGGAGTACCCCGTGCCGGACCCGCCGCCCGACGGCATGATCGTGAGGGTCACCTCTGCCGGCATATGCGGGTCTGACCTGCACGTCTGGCGGGGCGACATCCGCATCGCCATGATGGGCCCGGGGCCGCGCATCCTGGGGCACGAGATGACGGGCCGCGTCGCCAAGCTCGGCGCCAACGTTCGCACCGACACCTTGGGCCAGCCGCTCAAGGAGGGGGACCGCATCGTCTACCCCTACTTCACCCCTTGCCGCCGCTGCTACCAGTGCATCCGGGGCGAGTTCGCTGCTTGTCCCACCAAGTATCCGCCAATCCCGATCAGCGACAACCCTCCCCACTTCTTCGGGGCCTACGCTGAGTACTACTACATGAAGGACGCAGCCTTCGTCTTCAAGGTTCCCGACGAGCTCTCGGACGAGATGGTGACGCCGGTGAACTGCGCCCTGTCCGAGGTGATCTACGGCCTCCAGAAGGCGGGGCTGAAGATGGGCGATTCGCTGGTGGTACAAGGGGCCGGCGGGCTAGGGATCAACGCGACGGCCGTGGCGCGGGCCATGGGCGCCGGCACCATCATCGTCATCGACGGGGTTCCGGAGCGCCTGGCACTGGCCAAGGAGTGCGGCGCTGACGTCGTGATCGACATCAACGAGGTGACCACGCCTCAGGACCGCACCGCCCGGGTCATGTCCCTGACGGGCGGCCGCGGCGCCGACATAGTGGCGGAGCTGGTGGGCATCCCGTCGGTCATCCCGGAGGGCATCCCTATGGTGCGGCCCGGCGGCGTCTACCTGGAGATCGGCTGCATTAGCTTCTTCCAGACCACCACTATAGACCCGTCGCAGCTCAACTGGTTCAACCGGAGCGTGGTGGCGGTCAACATGTACAACCCGGCGATACTTCCGGTGGCCTTGGACTTCCTGATGCGGAACAAGGACCGTTTCCCCTTGGCGCAGGTGGTCTCCCACAAGTACCCGCTAGAGAAGATCGACGAGGCGTTTCAGCAGGCCGAGTGGGAGGGGAAGCGCACCTCCATCTCCAGGGCGGTAGTGACGCCCTAGCCCTCCGGGGCGAGCCACCTCACTCTTTCCATGCCTTGTCCGACTCGCCCGACCTGCCGGACAGGTCGGGCAGTTTCCTCTTTCTCTCGCGGTAAAGCCTCTCGGTAAAACCGCCTTCCTTCAGAAAATCCTGTTCGAGCCTTTCCATCTGTCGCCCCAAGAGGTACGTCGCCTGGCTGATAAGACAGATCATGGTATTCGCCGCCACCTCGGCGCTGGCGGTCTTGAAATTATACGGGTCCGACCCCCCGGACTATACTTCGCCCTCACCACCAGCGCCTCGGACGAGTTCTTGTCCCATTGACGCAAGCTCCGCTGGCGCAGGAAGTCTTCATAGTCCAAGAGCAGTTCCTCCAGACTGGCTCGGGCTACGCCAGTCAGCTCGAGTTCTATCTTCTTCGATGTAGCCGAAGCCATGCTGCCCTCGGCGATGTTTTGTACTCCGCTGGGTGCCGCCTGCACCATCTGATCACGGGTGCGAGAACGTCTTGGTACAAAACGCTCGCAAAATGCCAACGTGCCATCATAGACAGTCTGTGCTGCCTGAAAACTTCGTAGCTTACGATACCCGCCGTGCGGCAGAATCAGTTCTCTACCTGACCTGTCCCACCAGTGCGATCTGTCCGGCATCTCTGCCCTCTCCCTGAAAAAGGCTTTCCCCCTCGCGCCAACGTCCTTCGCCGTATTCTAGGTCCTTTTGCCTGAATCCGGCTCGCCGGTTTTGGCACAGGGCAGCGTCCGAGGGCCCCGCCGTTGGGCAAAAAACTGGAGCCAACGGGGAGATTCGAACTCCCGACCCGCGGTTTACGAAACCGCTGCTCTACCGCTGAGCTACGTTGGCTCCTGCAGATATATTACACAAAAGCCCGCCACCTGGTGAACGGGCCATCGCACCGGCCTAGATCGTTACCCGGCCCACCTCCCGCACCGGGTACCGCAGCAGCTTGGTGGCCACCCGAGCGAACACCTCTGGATCACCCGTGGTGAACCACCGGTAGGTAGGCGAGCCGCCAGACGCCAGGGCATCGGCCTCCCGCAGGAGGTGCCGCACACGCCGCGCCACGGGGCGCGAGGGATCGAATACCCGCACCTTGGGGCCCAACATCTTCTTGATCTGGCTGCGGAGGAAGGGATAGTGGGTGCAGCCTAAGCCCACGACATCGGCCCCGCTGCGGACCACCGGCGCCAGATGCCGGTCCAGCAGGGCCAGCGTCGCCCGGCCGCGCAGGGAACCCTTCTCCACCATGTCCTCCAGCCCATCGCAGCCAACGTTGATGACCCGCTTGTCGGAGGCGAACTCCTCGATCAGGCCCGCCAGGTAGGCGCTCTTGGACGTGGAGGGCGTCGACAGGACGGCGATGGTCCCCGTCTTCGTCCACCGCGCCAACGTCTTCACCACCGGCACCACGCCCACGAAGGGCACCCCGGGAAACGTCTCCCTCAGGTGGCCGATGGCGTGCACCGTGGCCGTATTGCAGGCCACCACCACCAGCTTGGCATCCTGGTCCAGCAGAAAGCGGGTGATTCGCGTCGCCAGGTCCTGGATCTCCGGCGCCGTCTTCTCGCCGTAGGGAACATGGCCGCTGTCCGCCAAGAAGAGCATGCTCTCTTGCGGCAGAAGCCTGCGGATGGCTCGCCATACGGAGAGGCCGCCTACCCCAGAATCGAAAAGACCGATAGGCCGGTTGTCCATCTAAGATCCCTCCCTGCCATAGCTGCGATGGGCGCCCCTGGGCCAGGGCCCCGGGCGCGCGGGCTCATCTCATGATACAACGCTAATTCGGGCGCTACGGTTCCTGGGGGCCATCCGGCCGTGCCGCCCGGCCCTAGCCGTCCCCTTGACCCTTCCTGTTATCCTTTATATGTGCCAGAAGGATCCCGCCCCGTTGCTTCCAGCAAGAGACGTCCATCTCTGACCGGAGGAGCGCCATGATCTCACGCCAAGACCTGGAACGCCTCGCTGCCTTTAAGAGCGATGAGGGCGTCGTGAGCGCCTACGTTCGCATAGACCCCAAGCTCGTCTACGATCGCCAGGCCCACGCAGCCCAGTTCAAGGGCGCCGTCCGGGCCTTCCTGCGGGCCAACAAGAACGGATGGCGGGAGACCGTCCTGGAGCGCGAGAGCGGACGGATACTGAAGTACTTGGAGGACCACTTGCCATCTGGCCGCGGCATCGCCGTCTTCTCCTGCCAGCCGGCGGGACTGTGGGAGGCCATCTCGCTGGACGTGACCGTGCCCACCTTTGTCGACGTGGGAACGACGCCCAGCATTGAGGTGTTGACCCGCGTCCTGGACGAATACCCGCGGCTGGCCATCGCCATCGTCCAGAGGGACGCCGCCCGCATCTACCTCTCGGAGCAGCGCCACGCCGAGGAGGAGGCCGCCATCCAGAGCGAAGTGCCCGGCTGGCACGACCAGGGCGGATGGGCTCAGGCACGCTTCCAACGGCACATCGAGGTCCACGTCCAGCGCCACCTCAAGGAGGCGGCGGACGAACTGGAGAAGCTGTTCTATGCGCGGCCCTTCGCCCGCCTGGTCCTGGGCGGGTCCCCCGAAGCGGTCGACGAGTTTCTCGGCCTCCTGCCGAACCCAATCGCCCAGCGCGTGGTGGGTACGGTACCGGTGGACCTTAAACACGAGACCGAGGAGGCGATCCTGGAGCGGGCCCGCCAGGCGGGAGCAGAAGCGGAACGGAGATCGGAGATCGAACTGGTGGAGCGGGCCTTGAACGCCGCAGCTAGCGGCGGCCGGGGCGTCGCCGGCCTGCAAGAGACCCTCCAGGCCGTAGCCGAGGGCCGCGTCCACACCCTTCTGGTACCCGAAGGCTTCACCGCCCAAGGGGCCTCCTGCCCCGCCTGCGGCTACCTGGCGGCGACGCTTCTGGATCGATGCCCTGCCTGCGGCGCCGCGGCCGACCCCGCTCCGGACGTCGTCGAGCGGGCGGTGGAACGGGCGTTTCTAGCCGGCGCCCACATCGAGACCGCCTTGGGGCCAGCCAGAGAGAAACTTCTGGAACGCGGCGGCCTCGCAGCCATCCTGCGCTACTGACGAACCGCCGGCGGCGTGACACAAGGCCCACAGCCGCCGATAATACAAGGCGATGCGCCACATCCGTCTTCAGATAGCCTTGCTCTTGCTGGCGGCACCGGTGGCTCTCCTCGCCGCTTGCGGGGGAGGCGACGAGGAGACGCCCACGGCGACTGCCAGCCGCCAGACGCCGGCTCCAGCCGTCCAAACGGCGGCGCCCGCGGCCGCCAACACCGTCGCTCCCGCTGAGCCCGGCTGCCCCCAGGCCTCGGGCGACGTCCCGGAGGTAAAGATGAAGCGTTACGACCAGGCCCCGCCCATGACCATCGACCCTCAGAAGAAGTACACGGCCACCGTCAAGACGGTCCGCGGTGATTTCACCATCGACCTGCGGCCAGACCTGGCGCCGCAGCACGTCAACAGCTTCGTCTTTCTCGCCCGCGATGGATTCTTCGACGGGGTGACCTTCCACCGGGTGGAGCCGGGCTTCGTGATCCAGGGCGGCGACCCCACCGGCACGGGCACAGGCGGCCCCGGCTACAAACTGCCGGCCGAATTCACCCAGAAGGAGGGCTTCGTCCGGGGCGTCGTGGGCATGGCGCGCACCGCCGACCCCAACAGTGCCGGCAGCCAATGGTTCGTGACCCTGGGAGACGCCCACCATCTGGACGGCCAGTACACCATCTTCGGGAAAGTCTCTTCAGGCATGGATGTGGTGGACTGCATCCAACGCGGAGACGCCATCATCTCCATCGAGATCAGCGAGCAGTAAAGCCGCCCCGGGGTCCCTTAAGCCTGCTGAGCCCTGGCGGTGGCCCGCCCGACGGCGCGCTCCGCATGGTACGAGGAACGCACCAAAGGCCCCGCCTCGACGTGCCGGAACCCCAACGCCAGCGCGTCCTGACGTAGGGATTCGAACTCTTCGGGGTGATAGAATTGCTGTACGGGCAGATAGCGGGGCCCCGGCCGCAGATATTGGCCGACGGTTAGCACGTCCACCCCAACATCCACCAGATCGGCGAACACCCGCAGCAGCTCGTGCTTCGTCTCCCCCAGGCCCAGCATCAGGCCGCTCTTGGTGATCACGCCGGCGCCCATCTCTTTGGCCCGGCGCAGTAGCTCCAGCGAGCGCTCGTAGCGCGCCTTGGGACGCACTCTGGAGTACAACCGCGGCACCGTCTCGACGTTGTGGGCCAACACTTCCGGGCCTGCGTCCATCACCGCCGCCAGCGCTTCCCAGTCTCCCAGGAAGTCCGGCACCAAGAGCTCCACCGTCGTCCCGGGCGAAAGGGCGCGGACACGGCGCACGGTCTCGGCGAAGATGCCCGCCCCGCCATCGGGCAGGTCATCCCGGTTGACAGACGTGATGACGGCGTGGGCCACGCCCATGGCACGGACGGCGCGCGCCACCCGCCGCGGCTCGAGGGCATCCAGGCCGACAGGACGGCCGGACTTCACCGCGCAGAAGCCGCATGACCGGGTGCAGATATCGCCCAGGATGAGGAAGGTGGCCGTACCTGCCTCCCAGCACTCGCCGATGTTGGGGCAGCGCGCCTCCTGGCACACCGTGTGCAACCCGGCCGAGCGCACCAGCGCCTGTATCCGCAAGTAGTTCGGGCCGCCGGGGAAGCGGACGGTAAGCCACGGGGGCTTCCGCTGGGGACCCGAGCCGCCAGCCATCTCCGCCACGCCCCCATTCTAGCACCGTCCTGGCAACCGTCGCGCCCTCTCTGGCGTCTATCCTTGTATCCTGCGCCGAAATCACCATAGGATAGGACAGGGTCACCATGCGCGATCTCCTGGTCATAGGCAGCGACGCTCTGGCGCCGTACATCCGCGCCCTGGGACAGGATGGCTACCACGTGGAGGCGTACGGCCCGGGACGTCTGGAAGGGCCGCCGGGCGGGCGCTACGCGGCGGTCATCATCGAACTGGCGGCAGCCGCCGAGGACAGCGCCGCGAAGCGGTTGCTCGAGGCTGCCCAGCGGGGCGACGCGCCAGCGATCATCGCCATCATCCGGCCGGAGGACGCCGCTGGGTTCGATCCCTCCATAGGGGTGGACGACTTCTGCATCGCCGGGTGCGCGCCGGAAGAGCTCTGCGCCCGCGTGCGTCAGGTTATCTGGAGGCGCCACCGGGTGGATGCCAAGAACGTTCTGAAGTGCGGCGACCTGGTGATGGACCTGGCCAACTACACCGTGCACGTGGCCGGTCGCCCCGTAGAGCTGACCTACAAGGAGTACGAACTTTTGCGTTTTCTCGCCACCAACCGCGGGCGGGTCATCACCCGCGAGACCCTGCTCAGCAAGGTATGGGGGTACGATTTCTACGGGGGAGCCCGCACTGTGGACGTCCACATCCGCCGCCTACGGGCCAAAATCGAGGACCGTCACAACACGTTCATCGAGACGGTGCGCAACGTAGGGTACCGCTTCCGTCCGGCGCCCTGAGGGAGCCGGCCAGGCTACTGGGCCATGGCGTCGGGCCAGACGGCTACGTTGCCCAGGGTGGCGCCCTCCGGCTTGACGGAGGCGTCGAATGATGCGCTCTGGCCGGGCCCCAGCACATTCGGACTGGCGTAGGCGAACTTGCTGCGGAAGACGGCCCCATTGGCGTCGTAGAAGGCGAGGCAGGCCTTCACCAGCTTGTAGTTGGCGCTGGAGGTGTTGGTTATGGTTCCTGCGGCGTGGAAGTAGCCGATGAAGTCGGTGTAGGTGTTGGCCACCTGGGCCTGTAGACCCTCCGGAGCAGGGATGAACGGCGGATCGAAGAACTGGGCGACCTCCAGTTCTACGCGATCCACGCTTCCCGCTGGTGAGAGAAGCTGTACCTCGAATGGTGATTGGCCTCCGGCGGGTAAGGTCATCAGGCACGAGTAGCCAGCGCCCGTCTTGAGGAGCTCGCCGCCAGGGCCGTATACGCTGGCTTGTACCCGGACCAGGCCAACCGGACGGTCGCTCTCGTTAACGATCTCTCCGGCGGCCACCAAGATCCCGCCGGAATCCACGTGCCAGCCGGTGTTGCGCAGGGTGAGACGGGCGGGCTCAGGAGTAGGGCT
>DAOUAG010000013.1:0-2737 GCA_034433815.1 Dehalococcoidia bacterium
CAGAGCCCCAGCACCTCCCCCATCCGGCGGGCATTGCGCACCGCATAGTCACCGTGGCAGTTGTTAAAAAGCACGTGCGTCTCCCGGGTCAGCTCCGCCAGGCGCCTCACTCGCGGCGCCAGCTCTAAGATCTCTTCCTCGGCATACAGGTAGTCGAACCGATCCGCTGCCCCCACGCCCTTCTGCTCCCACACCAGAGAGTTGCGGCCGTGCAAGCGCATGACCCCCACGGGCGCCGTCGCCGCCACGATGGGCGGAACGCTGCTACGGAACCCCTGCGGCTCGTCCACGCACACGAAGGCTATGCCGTGATCGGCCAAGAAGCCGAGGGTCCGCTCCTGATGCGAGGCATCCGCGAACCAGAGTCCGTTGCGGAACTCCACCGCCATCCGGTACTGGCCCAGGCGGGCCTTGGCCTCCAGGATATAGTCGCGGCTGCGGGCCCCCGGCAGGAACCACGGCGGGAACTGGAAAAGAACCACCCCCAGCTTGCCGGCGCTATCCAGCGGCAGGAGCGCCTGGTTGAACCGGCGCCAGGCCTCCTCCACCAGCTCCCGCGGCGCGTCCCGAAGATACAGGTTCGTCTTGGCCTGGGCGTCAGCCGGCAGCGTCTCCCGCAGGTCCCGGGGCAAGGTGCGCACCTGGGCCGGATGGTGGGTGAACAGACCGTAGGCCTTGACGTCGAAGGTGAAGCCTTCGGGCGTCCTCTCTGCCCACAGTGCGGCGTTCCGCTCAGACGGCAGGGCGTAGTAGGTGCTGTCTACCTCGACGATGGGGAAGCGCTCCGCGTAGTAGCGAAGCCTTTCCTCCGGCGTTCTCAGGCCCGGCGGGTACCAGCCGCTGTCCAGCAGCGTCTTGTCCGCCCAGGAGCAGGTGCCCACCAGGACGCGCGCGGCCACGGCCCAATTATCGCATACAGATGGGAGCGCCAAGCCACTGTCCCGCCACGGTCTGCTTCAATACAATCGAGAGCAGGATGAAGCGCACTCTGGAAGCCACCGACGCCCTGCGGCTGCTCAACGGAGGCCCCCTGGCCCTGGTCACCACTAGATGGCGCGACCAAACGGACGTCATGCCCGCCATCTGGACGTCGCCCCTCTCGCGGACGCCGCCATTGGTAGGCGTGGCCATCAACCCGGCCCGGCACACCCACGACATGATCCGCTTCTCAGAGGAGTTTGCCCTGAACTTTCCGGCCCAGGACCTCATGAACCATAGCCACTACTTCGGCGCAGTATCGGGCCGGGACGTCAATAAGCTAGAGCTGGCCAGGCTTCCCACCTTCAAAGCGACGAAGATCAGCGCCCCTCTCATCGAAGGCTGCCTCGCCTGGGTAGAGTGTGGGCTGGAAGATGCCCTGCGCATCGGCGATCACACCCTCTTCGTAGGCCGCGTCCTGGTGGTGCAGGCCGAGGGCGAGGCCTTCGACGAGACGTGGCTAGTGGGCGACCCCCAGTTCCGCCCTCTTCACTACCTTGGCCTGGACCGCTACGCTATCCTGGGCCAGCGCCTGAAGGCCGAGCTTCGCACCACTGAGGAAGGCACCATCGAACTGGCGGAGACGCCCGAAGAGCGGGAGCGCCGCCAAGAGGAGGAGGCCCGGGAGCGCGAGCGGCGCCAGCGGGAAGGGGAGGGATGAAGTGATTTCCCCGCCACCAACCTTACACCAATCCGTAAGCCATTTGACTCTTACGTAAAGGGCTTATACCATGCCTTTGGTCTTCCTGACGGATGGCGCGCCCCGCGCCTAGGAAAGGAGCCTCGAGATGGACTTTCGCTTTACCCCCGAAGAGGAAGCCTTCCGGCAGGAGGTGCACGACTTCATCGAGAAGGAGTGCCCCCCGGAGCTCCGGAACGTGGACATCGGCATCATGGACAAGCTGAGCAGCCTGATAGCCTGGCGCAAGAAGCTGGCCGAAAAGGGCTGGGTCGCCCCGGCCTGGCCCAAGGAGTACGGCGGCGCCGGGATGACCATCATGCAGCAGTTCATCTACAACCTGGAGACCGCACGCATGCGCGCCCCCTCCGCCCTTCTCATCGGCGGCCTGGGCGTGGCCATCGTGGGCCCCACCATCATCATCTACGGCACCGAAGAGCAGAAGCGGGAGTACATCCCTGCCATCCTCAAGGGCGAGGCGATGTGGTGCCAAGGTTTCTCCGAGCCCGGCGCCGGCTCGGACCTCGCCTCCCTCCAGACCCGGGCCGTCCGCGACGGTGACGACTACGTCATAAACGGCCAGAAGATCTGGACCACCCTCGCCCATCTATCCCACTATATGTTGCTCCTGGCCCGCACCGACCCCAACGCTCCCAAGCACAAGGGCCTTTCGTACTTCATCGTTCCCATGAAGACGCCGGGCATCACGGTGCGGCCCCTGGTGAACATGGCGGGGACCCACGAGTTCAACGAGGTCTTCTTCGAGGACGTGCGCATTCCGGCCAAGAATCTTCTGGGCGAGGAGAACCGGGGCTGGTACCAGGCCGTCACCACCTTGGACATTGAGCGCTCCAACATCGGCTCGGCTGTCGGCCAACATCAGGCGGTGGAGGACCTAATCCGCTTCGTCCAGGAGAACCGGCCCACCACCTGCATCGATTCCAACCCCGCTATGCGCTACGAGCTGGCAGAGCGCTGGGTAGAGACCGAGGTCTCCATGCTGCTCTCGTACCGCCTGGTGTCCCTGCAAAACCGCGGCCTCATCCCCAACTACGAAGCCTCCGCCACTAAGCTTTACTC
>DAOUAG010000014.1:0-7838 GCA_034433815.1 Dehalococcoidia bacterium
CCCGTGTTCTTCGTGGCCGCCTTCTATCTGATGCTGGTGATCGTCACGCAGGCCGACCAAATCTTCTTTCCCGGTAACGAGATCGACCTCGGCGTTTTCAGGGTCATCCCCGGCGTGGACAACGGCACCAACCCTGATTCCGCCAGCATCGAGGAGCGCATCAACATAGTGGTCATGGGTCTGGACCTCCGCCGCGATGAGCCGGAGGACACCCCCGCGCGCACGGACGCGATCTTCGTCCTCACCCTGGACCCGTTTAGCAAGACCGCCGGCATCTTCTCTATCCCCAGAGACACCCTCGTCGAGATACCGGACGGGCGCGGCGGATACATCAAGGATCGTATCAACGTGGCCTATGAGATGGGCCAGTACACGTATAAGGATTACCCGGGCGGCGGGCCCGGGCTGGTTAAGGACACCATCGAGCACAACTTCGGCATACCCATCGACCACTACGTCGTGCTGAACTTCAACAACTTCATCGCCCTCGTGGACGAGCTGGGCGGCATCGACGTCGACGTGCCGGAGTACGTCTACGATGGCGCATACAACGACTGCAAGCAGTGCCCGTATTACGCCGTGGAGTTTCTCCCCGGCCTCCAGCACATGGACGGCGAGACCGCCCTGGCCTACGCCCGCTTGCGCAAGACAGACAACGACTTCAAGCGGATCGAGCGCCAGCAGTTGGTGATAAAGGCTGTCGCCAAGCGCGCCTCAGACATGGGCGTGCTACTGGGCAGTAACCCCCTAAACCTCTACAAGAAGTACAAGGACTCGGTGAAAACGGACATCAGCGACTTCAAGATCCCTGGCCTTGCCGCCCTCGGCAGCCAGATCGGCGTCGACAACATCATCACGGTGTCGATGGCGCCGGCCACATACCCATGCACCAGTGGCTGCAACGGGGCAGCCGTTCTTCTGTGGGACAAGGACAAGATGGAGGAGCTGAAGGCCAGGGTCTTCAACGATGGCCGGCTCCAGGCCGAGCGCGCGCTCCTAGCTATCCTGAACGGCACCCAGACGCCGGACCTGGCCACCTCCCTCGCCTCTTTCCTCGCCAAACAGGGGATCGCCCCAGAGCAGATCCAGATCGACGAGTATGCGGGCGGCGGTCTATGGGAGAAGACGGTCGTCTACGATTTCTCCGGCAAACCCTACACGGCGAAGAAGCTGGCGGAGTGGCTACACCTGGATCCCAGCCGGATCCTACCGGCGACGGATATAGGCGCCGGACGCGTGCGGGAGCTCTCCCCCGCCTCGGACGTCATCGTGGTCCTCGGCGGAGACGTCACTATGCCTGACGGCATCGTGACCGGGACCGGGGACGGTGTGACGGATACAGCAACGGCCGGCGGCTGAAGCCACCGGCCGTAACCCTATTCTTCTGTTTTCTTGCTCGGGCGTTTGGCTAGCCCTGGCCGAACCAGCTACCCATCTGCATGAGCACGCCCATGTCACCGGTGAAGGTGAACTGGCCGCTCATGAAGGCCGTGGCGCCATCCAGCTCACGGCGGCTGATCTTCAGCCAGACCTCGGAGGGCGAGTTGATGGTGACCGTGGGGTTGGGATCGGTCCCCTCGGATACCTCACACTTGCCGTTGGCAATCTTCACCACCCAGTTGCCGGGCTCAGCGCCAGTGAAGTTGAACTGGATAGTGGCGTTGGCTCCACCGGCCCGGTCGGGCTGGAAGGCGCTGGGCATCCCCTGCATCACTTCCTTGATGGAGTTGGGCAGCTCTTGGACCATTGCGACCTCCTTTTCTTAGTGCTTGCTAATCCAGAGCGAAATCCGCCGGTAGAATAACACGAATCGGCAAAAGCGTCCATACTTTCAGATAAGAAATTTTTCGGCGTCCCGCCATGAGCCTGTGAAAAAAGGCGCGATCGCCTGGAGCCCGCCCCGTCTACTTCCGGGGCTTCTTGGGCTCAGACGGGGGACCCGCGTTCTTGCGCGGCGCTTTCGGCTTCTGGGGTTCCTCCGCAGGCACTTGCTGCGCCGCTACGGCAGCGTTGTACTTGAGAAGCAGCCGGGACTTGCGGCGGGCAGCGTTGTTGGGGTGCAGGACCCCCTTCTTGACGGCACGATCCAACACGCTGAGGGCCCGGCGCACCGCCTCCCTAGCCGCATTCAGGTCTCCAGAGGCGATGCTCTCTACGGCCCGCTTGATGGCGGTCTTAGCCTCACTCTTTACGGCGCGATTGCGAAGCCGCCGCTTGATGGACTGACGGTGGGCTTTGGCAGCAGATCGGGTGGCCAATTCTCCTCCTCGCCGGTCACTCCGGCAACAAACATGATAAGGGCCCCAGCGAGCGTTTGTCTAGCCGGATGGGCCCTGTGGGGCTTCGCCCACCGTCTGCAAGAGCCCCTTCAACGCAGCCCAGGCTAACCTCTCCACCTCGGCCGCCGGCAGCCGGGCATCGATGACCACAAACCGGTTGGGCTCAGCCCGAGCCAACTCCAGATAACCCTCGCGCACCCTCCGGTGAAACTCTAGCGGCTCGCTACCGATGGGGTCTCTACCTTTGGCCGTTGCGCCACCGGCCGACGCCGGATCAGCCCGCAAGAGCCCAGCCTCCGGCGGCACGTCCAGCAGGAGCGTGAGGTCTGGCACGAGCCCCCCGGTGGCGATCTCGTTACAGGCCCGCACGGCTTCCAGGGGAAGGCCACGCCCATGGCCCTGGTAGGCGAGCGTGGAATCGGTGAACCGGTCACACAGCACGATTTGGCGGCGTTCGAGAGCCGGGCGTATGACCTCTGCCACGTGGATCGCCCGCCGGGCCTCAAAGAGCATCAACTCAGCCAGCGGATGTAGGGCCGCACTTCGGGCCCAGTCCAGGAGAGCCCGGGCCGTGTCGCTGAACCCGCTCCCAGCCGGCTCTCCGGTTAGGCACACCTCGTGCCCTTCGATCTCCAAGAGGCTGGCAAGGGCCTGGGCCAGAGTGGACTTCCCGGCCCCATCGCCCCCTTCCAGGGTGATGAGAAGCCCCCGCGCTAGCGGCCGCGGCATCGCCTTAGTCCGGCTCGCCCGGCATGATGCGGACGTACCGGTAGGGCTCCTTGCCGATGCTACGAGAGGCCAGGTTGTAGCGGGCTGCCAGCATGTGCTGGAGGCGGCGTATGTAAGCGTTCTGGGGATTCAGGTCCACGGCCCCCTCCGCGCTAAGTACTTGTCCTATGGCCTCCTCCGCCTCCTTCAGCGCCGCCACCACGGGGTCGCCCGCCTTCTCCGTCCTCATGGTCAGAAGAACCTGCTCCAACTGGAGCACGGTATTGCTCTTGACCACGTAGATGGGGATGCCCCGGGCCTCTGCATCGTGCAGCGTCTGCGGCTTGCGGCGGTAGTACGGCCGCAGGGTGATGACGACGTCAGCATCGTCCAGATGGTCGACGATCTGGCCCGGGAAATGGGTCTGCCGCAGCGCCTGCTCCAGGCGCTGGCGCGAGACCCCGAAGGGATAGATGTGACGCTCACGGCCCGGGGGCGCTTGGCTCACGGCGGAGGTCCGTGTCGAGACCCGGCCCTCAGCCCGGGGCCCTTTGCGCACCGGCGCCTGGAGATGGCGGATGTTGCCTTCGGCGTCCAGCTCGCGCATTTCGGGCGCCACCGGGTAGCCCCGCAGGATGGCGTCTACCGTCTCCGCCACGTCGCGGTGCACCGCCACCTGGGTGAAGGACTGTATCTCCACGAGGATATCGAAGGTGGGCGGAGCGCGGCGCTCCAGGATGGCCTTCTGGGTGCCACGGCGCCGCGCTTCCTCATCGCTCAGGGTTACCGATTGGATCCCCCCCACCAGGTCCGAGAGGGTAGGGTTCATGATAAGGTTCTCTAGCGTATTGCCGTGGGCCGTAGCGATAAGCTGCACCCCTCGCTCGGCTATCGTCCTCGCGGCCGCCGCCTCGAGATCGGTGCCGATTTCATCGATGATGATCACTTCAGGCATATGGTTCTCTACGGCCTCAATCATCACCTGATGTTGCAGCTCAGGCGAAGGAACCTGCATCCGCCGCGCGCTACCGATGCCGGGGTGCGGGATGTCGCCGTCGCCCGCGATCTCGTTAGAGGTGTCGACCACGATGACCCGCTTGTTCATCTCGTCGGCCAGGAAGCGCGCCACCTCCCGTAGCATCGTGGTCTTGCCGACGCCGGGGCGCCCCAGGAGAAGGACGCTTCTCCCCTCCCGCACCAGATCCTCTATGATGCGAATGGTGCCGAAGACCGCGCGGCCCACCCGGCAGGTGAGGCCCACTATGCGCCCTTTGCGGTTGCGTATGCAGGATATGCGGTGCAGCGTGCGCTCGATGCCCGCCCGATTGTCCGAGGTGAACTCGCCGATGCGGGAGGTGACGTAGTCGATGTCCTCCTGGGTGACCTCCCTGTCACTCAGGACGACCTCCTCCCCCGGGTAGCGAGCCTCGGGCACCCTGCCCAGGTCCAATACCACCTCCAACAGCTCGAAGTTGTTGCGCCGGCCGCGCAGGCTTTCCGCGATATGCGGCGGCAGCACGTCGATGAGGCTGTCCAAATCGTCCGTAATGTTCAGCATGATCTAACCAACCGGCACCGTCTTGCTAGCTGGCTCTCCAGCGACCTCAGGCACGGGCCGGACCAGCCGCTTGGCCAGGTGCACATAGCGTCCCGCCTCCTGGAACCCGCGATCCCTTAAGGTACGAGCGACCGCCATGCTGTAGCAGGGCACGATGGCCTGAAGACGTTTGGCCCCAGCCAGCCGCTCGAGCGCTGCGTCCAGAACACCCTCCACGCCCCGGCAACCAGGGCTGACCAGCGCCGCAAACCGGGCCACGGGCCCCCTGGCCAGGCGCACCCAGGCCTCTATCACGCCGTTCTCCTCCAGCACGAGGTCGGTGCAGCGGCCGCCCCAAGGCTCTTGGGCAGCCTGCCATTCCCGCAGCGTCAGACCTTCCACCTCCCTCACGGAAGGGGGAGCCGTCCTGTTGTACAAGTGGAATAGCTCCCAAAGGTCGCCCTTCTCCCTGGGGCGTAACCTCACGGTGCTGGGCGGCCCTGCCCCTTCCCCGCCGCCCACGTATAGCGTCTCCTCCAGGTACGGGAAGAAGCCGGCGCGGCGGGCGACATCCACCAGCGGGTTGCCGGCGTCTAAGCGCAGGAAGACCCTCTCGGCCCCGAGTCTGGCCACCCCTGCCGTCATCCGGCCCAAGAGCGCCGCGACGACGCCCTTGTCCTCATCAGCGTCGATGAGCACCTCTACCTCCCATACCGAGGGCCTGGCCCGGCGCCGGGCCGAGACCAATCCCCGGATCGTGGCCCCCTTCACGCTGACCCAGGTGTGCTTGCCCGTCGCGAAGGAGAACCACTGCTCCAGCGCCGTCTCCAGCGGCCGGGGCCGGTCATCCTGCCCAAGGCGATCCCAGGGCCTGGCCTCGTTGGGGTAGACCCGGCCATCCAGGGAGGCCAGGGCCACGATGTCCGTCGGCAGAGGGTGACGTGGCCCGCTCATTTCGGCCCTGCGCTCCTGCCCGCAGAGCGGACGATATCCAAGAAGAAGGCATGAAACCGCGTGTCATCCGTAAGTTCCGGGTGGAAGGACGTGGCCAGTAAAGTGCCTTGGCGCACGGCCACCGGTCTCTCCTCTCCGGCGTCGCGGCGCAGAGTGGCCAACACCTCTACGTCTGCACCAACCTCGGCGACGACGGGTGCGCGGATGAAGACCGCGTGGAAGGGCTCGGGGCCCAGCACCGGGACGTCCAGATCCGCCTCGAAGCTCTGCACCTGGCGCCCGTAGGCGTTGCGCACCACTTGGATGTCCAGGGCCCCTAACGTCGGGTAAGGCAGGGAGGAGACGCGTTTGGCCAAAACGATCATGCCCGCGCAGGTCCCCCAGACAGGCACCCCAAAGCGGATTAGGGACCTCAGCGGTTCATAGAGATTGAAGTCCTCCATCAGGCGGCAGAGGGTCGTGCTCTCCCCGCCGGGGATGATCAAGCCATCTAGACCCCGGAGCTCAATTGCGGTGCGCACCTGCCGCGTGGTAGCCCCCAGGCGGTGCAGCATCGCCTCGTGCTCGATGAAATCGCCCTGGAGCGCCAGGACGCCGATAGTGGCCATGCTCTACCACCATTGTAAGGCACCCACGCGGCGCCTTACAGATGCGGCCGGTAAGACCGCCGGGGTGCCTTCTACCAGCCGCGGACGGCCAGCCGCTCCCCTTCGCTCATAGTGCGGACGTCCAGCCCGGGCATCGGCTCGCCCAGGCCCTTGGAGACCTCGGCGATGATGGCCGGGTCGTTGAAGTGGGTCACGGCCTGGACGATGGCGTGGGCCCGCCGCTCCGGATCCGACGACTTGAAGATACCAGAGCCTACGAAGACGCCGTCGGCTCCCAACTGCATCATGAGGGCCGCATCGGCCGGGGTGGCCACGCCGCCGGCGGCGAAGTTGACCACCGGAAGCCGCCCCAGCTCCTTCGTCTCCTTCACCAGCTCGTAGGGCGCCCCCAGGGCCTTGGCCTCGGCCATCAGCTCGTCGTCCGGCATGTTCTGCAAGCGGCGGATGCCATCCCAGACGGCACGCATGTGCCGCACGGCCTCCACGATGTTGCCGGTTCCGGCTTCCCCCTTGGTGCGGATCATGGCCGCGCCCTCGCCTATGCGCCGCAGCGCCTCTCCTAGGTCCCGGCAACCGCAGACGAAGGGCACCTTGAAGGCGCGCTTATTGATGTGGTGGGTTTCGTCGGCCGGGGTCAGCACCTCGGACTCGTCGATGTAGTCTACCCCCAGCGCCTCCAGAACCTGCGCCTCTACGAAGTGCCCTATGCGCACCTTGGCCATCACCGGGATGGAGACGGCGTCCATAATGCGCAGGATCACTTCGGGGTCGGACATGCGGGCCACGCCGCCAGCGGCGCGGATGTCGGCGGGCACCCTCTCCAGGGCCATCACCGCGCACGCCCCTGCCGCCTCGGCGATCTTGGCGTGCTCGGGCGTAACGACATCCATTATGACGCCGCCCTTAAGCATCTGGGCCAGGCCTCTCTTGACGGTATCGGTACCAGTTTCTACAGCCATCGGGGAACACCTCCTGGGGATATCATCAGTATACGGTCAACCAGGCGCCGGGAACAGGGGTATTAGCCTTCGCCTCTTGCCTGCCAGCGCCTCGCGCTGGTCAAGCCTTCGTGCTGCCCCTGTCCTTGTAGCGGCGCCAGCGCTGGTGAAAGGCTGCCAGCCCCCAGCGGTAGCCCAAGGCGTCGCCCAGACTGTTGGCCAGGTTGGCCGAGAACAGATAAAAGAAGGCCAGCAGCGAAAAGAAGCCGCCGATGCTCCACCAGTGCACGCCGCCGAAGGCGATGGGCAAGAGCGCCACCGCCACGCCTATCGTCAGCCCGCCCCAGGCGACCCCGCGCACCACGAGCGCCTCCCGGTTTCGCCGCACCCGGTGGGCCTCGACGATGGCCTGCGGGATGCTTTCGACCGGCGGCTCCTCGGCTATTGGGCGCCCGCAGTAAGGGCAAACCTCCCGCCCCAAGGCTAGAGGGTGGTAGCAGTTACCGCAGAACCTGCCGGCATTAGGCGCGCGGCCGGCCAGGATGTCGTCCAGGAGCTCCTCCAGCCGCTCGGACGGGCCCTGGCCCCTCTCGCCTTCCGGCGCAGCGCCGCCCAATCTCGTAACCCCCAGGCCCCGGACTAGCCCTCACGCCACTACGTGCTCGGGCTCGATGAAGAACATCACCCGGCGCTCGCCCGGCTGCCGGAAAGGATACTTATCCTGACCCAGGTACTTCTTGGCCAGCCGGTCTATGCCTTCGTCGGCGCCGTCGTGGGCCTCGTTCACCACGCGGCCCCGGATGCAGACGAACTC
>DAOUAG010000015.1:0-2105 GCA_034433815.1 Dehalococcoidia bacterium
GATGCCGCCGCCCGAGGAGCTGGACGCCGCTATCGTCTTCGCGCCGGTGGGGAGTCTGGTGCCCGCCGCCCTGCGCGCCGTAGCCCGCGGCGGCACGGTAGTCTGCGCCGGCATCCACATGAGCGATATCCCCGCGTTTCCATACGAGCTCCTGTGGGGCGAGCGCACCGTGTGCTCCGTCGCCAACCTGACCCGCCGGGATGGCGAGGAGTTCCTGGCTCTGGCGCCCCAGGTGCCCGTGCGGACGGAGGTCCAGACCTTCCCCCTGGCCCAGGCCAACGAGGCGCTGGCCAGCCTGCGGGAGGGTCGCCTCAAAGGGGCCGCCGTACTGGTGCCGTAGGCCCCGCTGCCTTCAATCCGGCATCGAGTAGCCGCCGTTGACGCTCAGCACCTGGCCGGTGATCCACTCGGCCCGCTGGGAGGCGAGGAAGGCGACGGCATCTGCGATATCGGTGGGCCTGCCCAGGCGGTTGAGCCCCTTGGCCAAGGGGTAGGCCCGCATGATCTGCTCCCCCTGCGCCCGCAGCCAGGCGGCCGTGGCCTCCGTCTCGGTCGTGGCGGGGGATACGCAGTTGACGTTTACGCAGAAGCGGCCAACCTCTTTGGCCAGGGCCTTGGAGAAGCCGATCACTCCCGCCTTGGCCATCGAATAGGCCACGAGGCGCGGCTCTCCGCCGCGGCCCGCGTCGGAGATGATGTTCACGATGCGCCCCCAGCGCCGTTGGCACATCCCCTCGATGACGGCCCGGGAGCAGTTGAGGACGCCGTAGGTGATGAGACCCATAGTGCGGTCCCATTCGGCCCGGCCAGTGGCGCTGAAGAAGCCGCTGGCCCCCGAAGGAACTGCGCCTTCGCCGCCAGCGGCGGGGATGCCGGCATTGTTCACCAGTATGTCCACGGGGCCCAACGCCTCCTCCACCCGCCGGATTCCGCTCTGTACGGCCTCCAGGTCCGTCACGTCGAAGGCGACACCGACAGCGGCCCCTCCGGCGGCCGCGATCTCCTTGGCTACGGCCTCGGCCCGGTCTGGGAAGAGGTCGTTCACGGCCACCTTGGCGCCTTCCTCCGCAAGCGTCAGGCATATCTGCCGGCCGATGCCGCGCCCGGCGCCGGTCACGAGGGCCACTCGATCCCTTATGCCAAGGTCCATGATGTATCCCTCCTTTGGGGCGCTGCTGGGCCTGCCCGCCTCGGCCACCTATTGGTGCCCCTACGATATCCTATACTGCGGCATGGGCAGTGCGAAGTTGGCCATCGATGGGGGGCCGAAGGTGCGGGATAAGCCCTTCCCCCCTTGGCCCGTCCTAGACGACGAGGATGCCGCTGCTGTGGCCGCGGTGCTGCGCTCCGGGCGGCTGACCCAGCTCACGGGGGACGCAGTGGCTGCCTTCGAGGCGGAGTTCGCCGCCTGGCATGGAGTCCGTCACTGCGTGGCCGTGAGCTCCGGCACCGCCGCCATTCAGGCGGCTCTGGCGGCCCTAGGCCTCGGGCCGGGCGACGAGGTGATCGTGCCCGCCCACACCTTCATCGCCTCTGCTACCCCCGTCCTCCATCAGGGCGCGACGCCTGTGTTTGCCGACGTCGACCCGCGCACCTTCTGCCTGGCGCCGGACGATGTCGAAAGGAAGATGACGCCGCGCACCAGGGCCGTCATCGCCGTCCACCTAAACGGCCACCCCGCGGAGATGGACTCGCTCCTCGCCCTGACGCAAGCCAGGGGCATCGCCTTGGTCGAGGACGCGGCTCAAGCCCACGGAGCGCTGTACAAGGGCAGGAAGGTGGGGACCATGGGCCGGATGGGGTGTTTCAGCTTCTGGGAAGACAAGATCATCACCACAGGCGGCGAGGGCGGCTGCGTTATCACTAACGACGACGGCCTGGCGGAGCGGCTGCGGCGCTTCCGCCACCACGGCGAGGCTCCCGCGCCTGGCGAGCGGGCCTACTACCATCTGGACCTGGGGTATAACTTCCGCATGACCTCCATGCAGGCCGCGACGGGGCTGGTGCAACTGCGGCGGTTAGACAGCTACCTCGAAGCCAGGCGCCGCAACGCAGATTACCTGGCGCGGGCGCTGGCCGGCATCGAAGCCGTCGAAACGCCGTAT
>DAOUAG010000016.1:0-5017 GCA_034433815.1 Dehalococcoidia bacterium
GGCGTTGAGGTCGCCGCCGAGGGCCACCCCTTGGTAGCGCGAGAGCTTGATCCAGGGTTGGGAGGCCAGAGCCCTCCAGGCCAGGACGCCCGTGCCGCCGTTGGATATGACAACCTCCCTCGATTCGCTTAGCGCAGGAGGAATAGCCACCAGCGAAACGTAGTTCTGGGAGACGTTGAGGTACGGAAGCCCGATGACCTCTCCGCGGCTTAGCGCGGCTGGTGCGCTCGCCGGCGTCTCGTTGGGAGAAGGGCTGGTTTCGGATGGCGATGGCGACGACGGCCCATCGCTGGGCGATGGCGATGGGATCAGACCCGGCTGCGGTATGTCCATGGGGGCACACTGGGCCTGGTAGGAGCAGGCGTTCCAGTTCTCCAGCTTTAGAGGATCCGCGTAAGCCGGGTTGGAGAGATCTGGCAGGGGGATCTCTTCGGGCTCCCAAAGGGGCGTCCCCGCCTGTATCGGCGGGTGAGCGGCGCAACCGATGATGAGCTCCTGATAGGGGTAAAGGCTGCGGTCGTGTCCCAGGCCGTCGTTCAGCGGGCCGCAGGAGAAGGGCGGACGGCCCGGGGAATAGTCTGGGTTCAGAGGGTGGTTTCGAAAGGCGAAGCCGTTATAGCCCCACAGGGCGAAGTACCAGTTCTCGGGCCGGAAGGGGTCGCGGTCTCCGGCGATGGGGCGGAACTCCGGGGCGAGGTTCCACTTGTCAGCAAGGATCTTGGCCCCCCGGGCGATGTTGAAGGCGTAGTGGCCGCCGATCATGGCCTGCTCCAGGTTGGGGATGCCGGTGATGTTCTGCATGCCAGAGGTTATCTGCATGATGCCGTAGCCGCAGTCGTGAGAGACGAGGGTGGGCCCGATCTGGCCGTAAGGGGTGTTGGCGTCGGCCTGCGCCCAGGCGCTCTCGATCCAGGCGATAGCTTTGAGAAGGACCGGTGGTATGTACGGTGCCGTTGTCTGGCTCGATCCGGCTTCGCGCGGGCCGGTCTCCAAAGGCGGCAAAGCGAACCCAGGCAGGTCCGGGAAGAGGGCGTTATAGGCGGCCAACTCCAGCGCTTGGGAGTATGTCTTACGGTAGTCGGCGGCCTCGTAGGCCAGGAAAGAGAAGGGGCCAAAGGGACTGCCGGTGTCGGCGCAGGAGTGGGTGGCCTGGGCGTCACCGGCTGGGCCTAGGGTGGCGATGGCCAGCAGGAGGGCAATTAGGGCCACAGCGAGCCGCGCTGGCGCCTGGGCCCAGGACCACCGCCACATGACCATCACGATACTTATAACGCTTGGAATGAGTCCTCGATAATTAGAGACGCATACGGGCGGCTGTTTGTAACAGCAGCCCGGTACCTTGCTGGCGCTATGGTCCTGATGAGGGTGGCCTTCCCTGGAGCTGAGGGCGGCCTGAGGTTTATGGCTCTAGGCCCGCACCCGCGGGGTGTGCATGGCCCCGTTGGTGATGGGTTCATCGATGTATAAGTCGCCGTTGCGGATCTTGATGTTGAACCCGCAGGAGGGGTTCGTGCAGGCCCAGGCCTTGAAGTAGATCGCCGCGCCTTGGCTCCCGAAATCGGACAGCGGTACCAGATCCCCCAGGTCGCACTTCTGGCACTTCGGGAAACTCGTCACCATCACCACGGTATCCCTCCCCCTTTGCAGTCTTTGGCGCAGTATAGCAGTCTTGCGAACGGACGACAAGCCATGCAGCAGGCCACGGCTATCTGCCGCGGCCCAACAGCCGCCCTGTCAGGCAGCCGGAGAGCCGGAGCGGGCGTCCCAGGCGTCGGCGGCCTTCAGACCGGCGCGTAGGGCCTCCCCCAAGGCGAAACGGATGGGCTCCGGCGGAAGCGGTATGACGCGGCGGTTGACGAAGAAGAGGTCTGTCATCTCCGTCTCCTGCTCCAGGACGAGATCGCGCATGATCTGCCCGGCCAGGTTCATCATGGCCACGCCGTGTCCCACGCAGCCCAGGGAGTAGGCCACCCGCCGGTCATCGCCCAGGTAGCCCATGGCTGGGAAGAAGTCCATGGGCACTGACACCGGCCCGCCCCAGCGGTACTCGATGCGCACGCCCTGGAGCTGGGGGAAGGTGCGCAGCATGTCCCGCTCCAGGCCGCGAAAGATGGCTGCGTTGCGATCGCGGTCCAGCGGGCCGCCGAAGTAATAAAGGGCGTCCCTGCCTCCAAAGAGCAGGCGGTTATCTGCCGTCAGGCGGTAGTAATGGATGAGGTTCCGGGCATCCTCTATCCCCTGGCGCCCGCTCCAGCCGATCTTGGACAAGACCTCGGGACGCAGCGGCTCGGTGAGGATGATGTAGGTGAACACCGGGAACTGCTTGTTCTCCAACTGGGGAAAGCGGGCGGAGAAGGCGTTCGTGGCGAAGACAACCTTCCCGGCCCGGACCAGCCCTCTAGGGGTCTGTAGCCGTAGGGAGCGCTTGCCCTTGCGGAACTCCAGGACCGGCGTCCGCTCATACACCTGGGCGCCGGCGGACATGGCCACTCGCTTCATGCCGCGCACAAACTTGGCGGGGTTAATGAGGGCGCAGTGCTCCTCCCAGCGGGCACCGACGTAGGTGGGGGAGTCGACCAGGGAACGGGTCTTTTCCGGCCCAAACCAGTCGAGCCCCTCGATCCCTAGCTCCTCAGCCAGGCGGATCTCCTTCTGGAGGCGCTTGGCCTGGCCGGCGTTGGTGGCGACTGTGAGGATCCCCGGCCGCTCGTAGTCGCAGTCGATCCCATGGGCATCTACAAGCTGGCCGATGTGGTCGACGGCGCGGCGGCCAAACTCGTACGCTTGCTTGGCCTTTTCCTTGCCAAAGCGCAGGGCGGTGACCTCGAGGCTCAGACCCATGAGGGTCATGGCGAAGCCTGCGTTGCGCCCGCTGGCGCCGAAGCCCACCACGCGGTCTTCGAGGACGGCGACTTTGAGGGAGGGGTCGGCGCGCTTCAGGTAGTAGGCGGTGGAGAGGCCGCAGAACCCACCGCCGATGATGGCGACGTCCACGTCAGTGTCTTCGTCCAGGGGCGGTTCTTCCTGGTAGGGACCGGCGGTAGCGAGCCAAAAGGACTTTGTTTCGTAGTCTTTGGTCATGGGGGCCTCCCTCCTCGGCCGGCGACTGGCCAGCCTGACGACCGCAGTCTAGCACAGCCCAGGCGGATCAGGAATGGGTGCAGCCTCCCTACGGAGTCGAAAGGGGTACCGCCGCAGGCAGCTCTAGGTGGTGGCAGTCATGCCCTGGCGCAGGAGCCAGTACTCCAGGCTGTCCGCCAGGGCCAACCACGAGGCCTCGATGATGTCCGTGGAGGCGCCGACGGTGGTCCAGGTGTGCTCCCCGTCCATGGACTCGATTAGCACGCGGACGGAGGCAGCGGTGCCCGCGGCCGAGTCGATGATGCGGACCTTGTAGTCGACGAGCTTGACGCGGCGGATGGCCGGGTAGGACTGCTCCAGGGCCTTGCGTACGGCGTCGTCCAGGGCGTTGACGGGACCGTTGCCTTCAGCAGCGGTGTGATAGACTTGGTCTCCAACGCGCACCTTCACTACGGCCTCGGACATCATCTCCCGGCCCAGCTCGCCGGGGGCGTGATGGCGGCGTTCCACCACCATGAAGTCCACCAGCTCGAAGGGAGGCTTGTAGTCCGGCCGGCTGCGGCGGACCAACACCTCAAAGGACGCCTCGGCGCCCTCGTACTGGTAGCCCCGGCTCTCCATGAGCTTGATCTGCTCCAGGAGCTGGCGGACTTCGTCCTGGGTCAGGTTCAGGTCGATGCCTTGCTCCTTCATCTTGGCGATGATGTTGCGGCGGCCGGCCAGCTCAGAGACCAGGATGCGGGTGTCGTTGCCAACGAGGGCGGGGTCGATGTGCTGGTACGACCAGCCTTCCTTGACGACGGCGGCGACGTGCAAGCCGGCCTTGTGGGTGAAGGCCGCGGAGCCGACGTAGGGCTGGCGGGGGTTGGGCGGCAGGTTGGCCACCTCGCTGACGTAGTGGGCGACCTCCGTCAGCCGGGCGAGCTGCTCGTTACTGATGACATCGATGCCCATCTTGAGCTTCAGGTTGGCGATGATGCTGAAGATGTTGGCGTTCCCGCACATGTCGCCGTAGCCGTTGGCGGCACCCTGCACGTGGGTGGCGCCGGCCTCCACCGCGGCCAGGCTGTTGGCCACGGCCACGTCGGCGCCGTTGTGGGCGTGGATGCCCACCGGGCAGGGCACCTCGCTGACCACCCGCCGGACCACCTCCGCTACGCGGGAGGTGATGGTGCCGCCGTTGGTGTCGCAGAGGACGACGCAGTCGGCCCCTGCGCCGGCGGCGGTCTTGAGGCACTGGAGGGCGTAGGCCGGGTCGGAGGCGAACCCGTCGAAGAAGTGCTCAGCATCCAGAAAGACGGTGAGCCCCTTGCTCTTCAGATAGCGGACGGAATCGGCGATCATGGCCAGGTTCTCCTCGAGGGTCGTCTCGAGGATGCGGGTGACGTGCCGGTCGTGGGCCTTGCCCACGATGGTTACCACGGGCGTCTTGGCGTTCACCAGGGCCTTTAGGTTGGGGTCGGACTCCGCGCTGGAGCCTGCGCGGCGGGTGGAGCCGAAGGCTGCCAGCCGGGCGTTGCGCAGGGAGAGGCTGGCGGCCCGCCTGAAGAACTGGGCGTCTTTGGGGTTCGATCCGGGCCAGCCGCCCTCGATGTAGTGCACGCCGAGCTCGTCCAGCTTGCGGGCGATCTTGAGCTTGTCCTCCACCGAGAGGGAGATGCCCTCCATCTGGGTGCCGTCCCGGAGGGTCGTGTCATATAGCTCGACGCGTGGGGCCATAGCGAATCCAGTGTAACGGAAACGAGCGGTAGGGAGTAGGAGGCCGGGGACGCTCGCGCCGGGCGCCTGCGGCAGATGGCGCCAGGGGCTATAATTGCCTCACTCCAGACGTGTACGGCGCATGACCAAGGAACCAGTTACCGCTTTCCTGCTCCTGTCCTGCCGCGACCAGAAGGGGCTGGTGGCGGCCGTCTCCGATTTTCTGTACCGGAACAAC
>DAOUAG010000017.1:0-2109 GCA_034433815.1 Dehalococcoidia bacterium
CGGCTGCTGCGTCTCTGGCAGCGGTACAGGGAGCTCTCGCCAACGGTGAGCAGCTACCGTGATGCTTCTGGGGCGGCGGCCGATGCCGCGGCAAAGCTCGAGAGCGCGGAGCAGGATTTGAGGCAGGCGCTCGAGGGAGCGGTACCAAGTCTGGATGACCTCGAGGCCGCTCTGGCAGAGTTTTGGCGACGGGCGGAGCAGCGGCGGCAGCTCGATTCCGTTGCCGCGGCGCGGGAAGGCAAAGAGCAAGAGATCTCTGCCTTGCGCGAAAAAGCCGACGCCTACGAGGCCGAGCGTAGTAGCTTGGCTACGAGGGAAGCAGCATTGGTTTCCCTCCTGCGGGAAGCGCTGGGCAAAGAGGGGGATCTGGAGACCCTTGTGCAGGAGTTCGAGGAAGGCTGCAACGGCAGGCGGAGGTACTCCCAAGTACAGCAGAGGCTCTCCGAGATCGAGAGGGAGCGCGGCGCCATCCTCTCAGGCCGGTCCCGCCACGAACTGGAACGGATGCTGGAAGAACGCGAGCGGCTCATCCGTCGAGAGGAGGCGGAAGCGCCCTGGCTCCAGGGCGCCAGCACGAACGAGGACGAAGAGCAGTTGAAGGCGGAGGTGCAGCGGCTCCAGGACGATCTGACGAGCCTGCAAAGGGACGTCGAGAGGCTCAAGGCCACCATCGATACCACCCTGAAGGGCCTGCGGCCGCTCTCCGAAGTGGAGGAGGAAGTGGAGCGCCTTCGTCTCGAGGTCGAGGGGCTGGAGCTTTTCGGCGAGGCCCTGAAGAAGGCCCGGGAGGTCATCGAGCAGGCGATGAAGGAGGTGCACCGGGACTTCGCTCCTCACGTAGGCCAGTTCCTCGGCGACCGCTTAGCCATGGTGACGTCTGGGCGTTACGGGAAGGCCTTCGTCGACCCCTCCACCTTTGATGTCACCGTCGAGGTACCGGAGGATGGAAAGATCAGGCCTTTGGAGTCGCTGAGCCGTGGGACCCAGGCGGCCGCCTATTTGCTCTTGCGGGCCGGCCTGGCGCAGTACATGGGCAATCTCAAGGAGTCCGTCCCGCTGATCCTGGACGATCCGTTGGTTGACCTGGATGACGTGCGTCTGGAGAACTTCCTGAAGCTGCTCTTAGGGCTTTCGGAGCAGATGCAGGTTCTCCTCTTTACCAAGGACGAAGAGATCCGGCGCTGGATGGAAAATCGTGCCGCCAGCGACCCCAACTACCGGGTCTCGATCCTAGATCGGGCGGCCGCCGCCGCCGCGCCTTAGGACGGCCTGGTGGGTTGGTCAGAAGGCGGCCAGACCCAGCAGATCGCGCCCCAGGATCAACTTCTGGATCTGGGTAGTGCCCTCGTAGAGGCTGAGGCCGATGGCGTCCCTCAGCAGCCCTTCAACGGGGTACTCCTCCAAGTAACCGACGCCGCCGTGCAGGGCGATGGCGTTACGGGCAGCGCGAACCGCCGCCTCAGTGGCGAAGCTTTTGGCCATGACAACGTTCCGGGTGGCGGGAACGCCTTCGTCCCGCAGACGGGCGGCCTCCAGGGTTAGCAGGCGGGCCGCCTGGCAGTCCGTCGCCATGTCCGCCACCATCTCCTGCACTAACTGGTGGCCGCCGATGGCCTTCCCCCACTGCTGGCGCTGCCTGGCGTAGGAGATGCAGGCATCGAGGCAGGTCTGGATGATGCCCACGGCGCAGGCCGCCGTAGAGACGCGCCCGCTCTCGAGGGAGGTCTGGGCTATCCGGAACCCTTGCCCAACCTCGCCGAGGAGCCGTTCCTTAGGAACGCGGACCCCGTCGAAGTAGAGGGCAGCCGTGTTGGAAGCGTGCAGACCCAGCTTGCCCTCGATGGCTCGCCGCTCCAGGCCCGGGCTAGCGCCCTCCACCAGGAAGGCGGCCATGCCTTTGTGGCGGGACCCAGGGTCGGTCTGGGCGAAGACGACGATGATATCGGCCAGGGATCCGTTGGAGATCCAGAACTTGGCGCCATTGAGGATCCAGCCCTCACCTTCGGGCCGGGCGGTAAGTTCCGCGGCCGCGGGGTCGGAGCCGACGTTGGGCTCCGAGAGGGCGAAGGCGCCAATCTGGCGGGCCGAGAAGAGCTCCGGTAGGTAGCG